>JAQGOD010000356.1 GCA_028293775.1 Gammaproteobacteria bacterium | reverse complement strand
CGCTTGAGGAACCTCTCTGGGCGTTGGGTCAATCAAGGAAGGGGCGACGATTGAAGTCGACATCGACGGAGTCGGCTGTCTCTCCAATACGCTTGCGCCGCCCGCCCGCTAAAGAATTGCTGCGCCGGATGTTCGATGCGGCCATCGCATCCGCGCAGCCCGCCGTTTGTATTCCGCCTCATCTTCCCAACCCCCCGGCCGGCCGAACCATCGTCGTGGGCGCGGGAAAGGCCTCGGCCGCGATGGCGAGGGCGGTGGAGGATGTTTGGCAGGGGCCGTTGTCGGGGCTGGTAGTTACTCGCTATGGGTACGGCGTGCCGTGCAAACAGGTGGAAATTGTCGAAGCGGCACATCCGGTTCCGGATGCGGCTGGAATGCGCGCCGCGCAACGGATTCTGCAGCTTGTCCAGAATTTGAACGAGGACGACTTGGTGTTGTGCCTGATTTCCGGAGGAGGTTCGGCATTGATGCCGCTGCCGGCGGCGGGACTGACGCTTGAGATGAAGCAGGATGTGAGTCGTGCATTACTGACATCGGGCGCCACAATCAGCGAGATAAACTGCGTTCGACGGCATCTATCCGCCATCAAGGGCGGTCGACTGGGCGCCGCCTGTTTTCCCTCTCAAGTAGTAACCCTGCTGATCTCCGACGTGCCGGGCGATCGTCCGGTCGACATTGCATCGGGGCCCACCGTGCCCGACCCTTCCACCTCGGCAGAGGCGCTTGGCATCGTCCGCCGATATGGGATCGAGTTGCCGCGCCAAGTGCTTGAACTCCTCGAGGGCGGTGGCGGTGAATCCGTCAAGCCAGGCGATCCGCGGCTCGCGCGTGCCAGCGTATGTACCATCGCGGCCCCGCAAATGGCGCTGGAAGCGGCCGCCGCAGTGGCGCGCGACGCGGGCGTGCCGGCGTATATCTTGAGCGATGCCATCGAAGGCGAAGCGCGTGACGTCGGCAAGGTATTGGCCGCGGTGGCTTTGCAAGTCGCCGCGCGCGACCAACCTCTTGGCGCGCCATGCATCTTGCTCTCCGGAGGCGAAACAACCGTGACGGTGCGCGGCAGCGGCCGAGGCGGCCGCAATGTCGAGTTTCTATTATCCCTCGCGATCGCGCTCGACGGGCAGTCGCGTATACACGCGCTGGCCGGCGACACCGACGGCGTCGACGGTCAAGAAGAAATCGCCGGCGCCTACGTAAGCCCCGATTCTTTGACGCGCGCCCGCTCGCTCGGGTTGAAACCAAGGGACATGCTGGATCGCAACGACGCCCATCGATTCTTCGCCGCGCTCGGAGACTCTGTGATCACGGGCCCCACCTTGACTAACGTCAATGATTTCCGTGCCATCCTCATCGAGAGTGCCCGCTAGGATACGCACTGAAGGGCGATGATCATGCGGTAATCTGGTAGGCTTTAATTTGCATGGAAACGCCGCTGACACCCCTGGAATTCGCGCGCCGCGCGCGCAAGCTGCACGGCGTGCGCGACGCCGTGGTCGATCGGAATTTGCGCTTCACGTATGCCCAGTTCGGCGGCCGATGTGATCGATGGAGCGCCGCCCTCGCCAGTCTCGGCGTAGGCAAGGGCGATCGGGTTGCCACGATCGCGCCCAATACGCATCAGCATCTGGAGCAATTCTACGCGATACCGCAACTAGGGGCCGTCATTGTGCCGATCAATTTCAGGTTGTCGGCCGACGATTTCGTATACGTCGCTTCGCATAGCGGCGCCAAGGTGCTGTGCGTGCACGGCGACTACTTGGGATTGGTCGACAGCGTCCGCGCGCGCATGCCGCAGGTTCAACACTTCGTCGCCTTGGAGGGAACTAAAGACGGCTGGCTCTCCTATGAGTCGCTGCTGCACGACGCCAACGAGTCGTACGAGTTGCCGGACATTGCCGAAACGGATCTGATCGCGATCAACTATACCAGTGGTACGACATCGCGCCCGAAAGGCGTCATGATCACGCATCGCAACGCATGGATGAATTCGGTCGGCAGCCTCGTGCACTGGCCGTTGACACCCGCGGATCGCTACTTGTGGACGCTGCCGATGTTCCACGCCAACGGCTGGACTTTCGTATGGACGGTGACCGCCGCAGGCGCAACGCATGTATGCCTGCGCGCCGTCGATGCGGCCGGCATTTATGAACACGTGCGCCGCGAGCGCATCACCCACCTTTGCGCTGCGCCTACCGTGCTTATCGCCATCGCGAACGGGCCTGCCGATCAACGCGGCCAATTGCCCCGTGGCGTACGTGTGATCACCGCCGGGGCGCCGCCGGCCGCGGCAACCATCGAACGCCTGGAATCTGAACTCGGCTGGGACGTGACGCAGGTTTACGGTCTCACGGAAACAGCGCCGTTTATCAGCATTTGCGAGCCTCTGCCTGAGCATGCGGTGCTCTCGAGCGCTGCGCGCGCCACGCAGAAAGCTCGTCAGGGCGTCGAATTGATCACCTCTGGGGAAGTGCGTGTGGTGGACGCCGACATGCGGGACGTTCCGTGGGACGGTGCAACCATGGGCGAAATCGTCGCACGGGGAAATGTCGTGATGCGCGGCTATTATAATGATTCTCAAGCGAGCGCGGCGGCATTTGCCGGCGGGTGGTTTCACTCAGGCGACGGTGCAGTCGTACACCCTGATGGCTACATCGAGATCAAGGATCGCTTCAAAGATGTCATCATCAGCGGTGGGGAAAACATCTCCTCGATCGAGGTCGAGGGGGCGTTACTGAGGCATCCCGTCGTGCTCGAAGTTGCGGTGGTCGGTATGCCGCATGAGAAGTGGGGCGAATCACCGCATGCATTCGTGGTTTTGCGCGCCGGTGCCACGGTGAGCGAAGCCGAGCTGCATGAATTCGCCCGCGGCGCGCTGGCGCATTTTAAAGTTCCCGCGGCATTCCATTTCGTGAACGAGTTGCCGAAAACCGCCACCGGCAAGATTCAAAAATTCGTGCTGCGCGGCCGGCGCGCTGCGATAATGCCTCAATAGGTAAAGTTTACTCTTGACGACAGCTCACTTCACCGACGCCGAACGAAAGATCACCATTATCGGTGTCATGATCGTGTTTCTGCTGTCGGCCTTGGACCAAACCATCGTGTCCACGGCCATGCCGGTGATCATCAGCCAATTGCATGGTCTGGAGCTGTACTCTTGGGTGACTACTGCATACCTCTTGTCCTCGACCGTGATGGTGCCGGTGTGGGGTAAGCTCGGCGATCTCTACGGTCGAAAGCCTGTGCTGCTGATCGGCATCGGGCTGTTCCTATTTGGCTCGTGGTTGTCGGGACTCGCGGGGGAATTCGGCACGCTGCCCCTGTTGGGCGGCGGCATGGTGCAGCTGGTCGTGTTCCGCGCCATCCAAGGTCTGGGCGGCGGCGCGCTATTTACGACGGCCTTCGCCATCATTGCGGATCTGTTCCCGCCCCGAGAGCGCGGTAAATTCGCCGGATTATTCGGCGCTGTGTTTGGTGTCGCGAGCGCCGTGGGTCCCTTGCTCGGCGGCTATTTTACCGATCACGGCACGCTGAGCATCGGAGGCCACGTTGTCGAGGGGTGGCGATGGGTGTTTTATCTGAATCTGCCGGTGGGTCTGGTGGCGCTCTTCATGGTCATTGCGAAGATGCCCAAACTCTCACACGCGGCCAAGGGAAGCATTGACTACTTGGGCGCGGTGTTGATCGCCGCGGCTTGCGTACCGCTGCTGCTTGCGCTGACATTCGGCGGCCAGAAATATACCTGGGACTCTTCGACGGTGCTTGGTTTGCTCGCGATGTTCCTCGTTTGCACGGTTCTGTTCGTGATCGTCGAGAAAAGGGTCAAAGACCCGATCATTCATATGGAGCTGTTCCACAACAAGGTATTTGCCTGGGCCAACATCGCCGGTTTCTTCTCTTCGATGTCTTTTCTCAGCGTGGTGGCGTTTTTGCCGCTGTTCATGCAGCTGGGCCAGGGTGTTCAAGCCACTACCAGCGGGCTTTCTACCTTGCCTCTGATGCTGGGCCTGATCGTCGCCGCGACCATCAGCGGCCGGTTGGTTACC
>JAQGOD010000318.1 GCA_028293775.1 Gammaproteobacteria bacterium | reverse complement strand
CGCTGCGTTGTCCGCACCGATCCAGCTGCCGTCAATGAAGCACTGCTCGCGCAGCAAGTTGGGATCTTTCAGTTTCATAGTGCTCTTTTAGCCCACGTGTTCGTGGAAGAATTCAATGGTTCGCTTGAACGCCAGTTTGGCGCTCGCCGGATTAAAACTTTCGCGATCGGTGCAGTTGAATCCATGATCGGCCGGATACAAATAAACCCTGCCTTCGGGCAGTTCGGCCTCGACCTTTTCCACCGTGGACAGCGGTATGTGGACGTCTTTTTCGCCGAAGTGGAACATGATGGGGCAGCGCGGCTTCTCGGCGAGGTATTGCTCGATGCCGCCTCCGTAGTAGACGACCGCGGCGGCAACCTTGAGGCGCGCAGCAGCAACGTACGCCATCGTCCCGCCCCAACAATAGCCCACCACGCCGACCTTGCCGGCAGCGTTGAGCCGATTGATGGCGGCCTGCACATCGAGCAGGACTTTCTCGTTCTTGAGCTGCTGCACGTACTTACGACCCTTGGGGCCATCCGTATAGGGAACATCGACGTTGCGCTCCACGCGGTCGAAAAGAGCCGGCGCGATAGCTGTGAAGCCGGCCGCCGCATACTGGTCTGTCACCGCGCGAATATGGCGGTTGACTCCGAATATCTCCTGGATGACCACGATCCCGCCGTGCGGCGCACCGGCGGCATTGGAAATGTAGGCCGACAATCGATGCCCGTCGCTTGCACTCAATTCGATATCTTGGCCCATCACTTTCCCCAAGCTCACCGTTCGAGAATCGCCGTGACTCCCATGCCGCCCGCGGTACATACCGAGATCAGCCCACGTTTGGCCTTGTTCTCATCGAGAATTTTTGCCAACGTGGCGACTATGCGCGTCCCGGTCGCCGCGAACGGGTGTCCAATGGCGATGCTCCCTCCCTTCACGTTCAGTTTCGATCGATCGATGGCGCCCAAGGCTCCCGGCAGCCGCAGCTTATCGCGGCAATATCCCGGGTCCGTCCATGCCTTCAAGGTGCACAGCACCTGCCCGGCGAAAGCTTCGTGTATTTCATAAAAATCGAAGTCCTGTAAAGTCAAATTTGCATCCGCCAGCATCCGAGGCACGGCGTAGGCGGGCGCCATCAGCAAACCTTCCTTCTTCTCGATGTAATCGACCGCCGCGACCTTGGCGTATTTCAAGTAGGCCAGTACGGGAAGATTGCGCTCGCGCGCCCAGGTTTCCGATGCCAGCAGCACGCCCGACGCCCCATCCGTCATCGGCGTGGAATTGCCTGCGGTCAATGTGCCTGCACCCGACGAATCAAAGGCCGGCCGCAGCTTGGCGAGCTTGTCGATCGTCGTGTCAGCGCGAATATTGTTGTCTTGGGACAGCCCGAGATACTCGATGACCAGGTCTTGATAAAAACCTTGTGCGTAGGCGGCGGCGGCCTTTTGATGGCTTTCCAATGCCAGTTGATCCTGTTCCGCGCGGGTGATGCCCCAGGTCTTCACCATGAGCTCGGTGCTTTCGCCCATCGACAAGCCGGTTCGGGGCTCGGCGACTCCGGGCAGAACCGGCCTGAAGCTCTTCGGCCGCAACCCCAACCAGGGCAGCACTCTTTCGGAAGCAGTTTTGCCGCGGTAACTGCGCAGCAAAATCTGCTGAAAACTTCTCGGATACACCACGGGTGGGTCGCTCACCGTATCGACTCCTGCGGCAATCGCGCAGTCTATTTGGCCGAGCGCAATCTTATTGCCCAGCAAGATTGCCGCTTCGAGACTGGTGCCGCAGGCACGCTGCAGATCGAGACCCGGTGTCTCCGCAGCCAGGCCGCAACCAAGCACCGATTCGCGGGTCAGATTCCATTGGCTGGAGTGCTTCATCACGGCGCCTGCCGCGACATCGTCGATTCGCTGACCACGCAATCCGAAACGCTCGACCACGCCGCGCAACGCGGCAATCAACATTTCTTGATTTCCGACCTGCGCGTAGACGCCATTGCCCCGTGCGAACGGGATGCGTGCGCCGCCGACGACGGCGACAGGCCGCGGACTTGCTCCTACCAACATAGTTGCCTCCGTTGAACGGTAAGCTGCGAATTATGGACCTACCCGCCGGCATATAATCCATCCATGGGCAGTTTTTATCTCAGGGTATGTTGCGGACTTGCGCTTTTGGCGTTGAGCGGGTGCGGCGCCGCGCCGAACCCGCAATCGGCGCCGGCGCAGAAAGCGACGCCGCCGAGCGAGCAGCTCACGCGGCTCGTCGATCGCTACTGGGATGAGCATGTTGCGCCGGACAACGAGATCTCGCCGCAATTGCTGGCCAATTCCCTGAGCATCGAGCGCCGCTACCTGGCCGAGCTCGGCGGCGTTCAGCGCGACAGCCTGGATGCGGCCTCGAGGCTGACGTATGACATCTTCAAGAGACAGCGAGAGCTTCTCATCGAAGGCTTTACCTATCCGTCTGAATTGCTGCCCATCGATCCTTTTTGGGGAACCCCGCAGCGATTCGCGGCACGTGCCGAAAGATTGGCCAAACAGCCGCGGGCAAGTGCCGCGGACTACGAAAGCTGGTTGAACAGCATCGATGAGTACGTGCGCTGGACGCAGCAAGCAACGCTCAACATGCGTGAAGGAGTGCGCCGCGGCTATAGCCCTTCGCGCGTGCTGATCGAACGCATGCTGCCCATCGTGGAGCGCCTCGGAATCGATGAGTCGGGCAATGTATTTTATGCGCCGTTGCGCGCCTTGCCCGACACGATCAAAGAGCCTGAGCGCGGCTCATTGAGCAAGGTGCTGAGCGGGGCGATTTCGGAAAAGCTGCTGCCGGCGAACCGGGCATTGCATGATTTTCTACAGAAGGAATATCTGCCGCGTGCCAGAGCAGGCGTTGCTATGTCGGAATTGCCGCTAGGGACTCAGTGGTACGCCTATCGGGTCAAGCGAGCAACCGGGACCCTGCTCTCGCCGGAGGAGATTAACCGGCTCGGCGTCGCCGAAGTGGATCGCATCGGCGCGCCTCGTGCTGCCCCGGCCATTGCGGCACCCGTACTCGGAGCAGCAGCTCCCGCTGCACCGGCCGCCGCGGAATTGGTCAGCGCATACAAGGAGCTGAAGTCCCAGGTTTTAACTGCCCTGCCGAGTTTGTTTTCCGAACTCCCGAAGGAGGACTTCGATGTTCGTAGTGCGGAATGGTTGCCAACGCCCGCGGGCGCTGTGTACTACCAACGCGCTGGGCCGGACATGCCGGCGGTTCTTTATATCAATGCCGGCAGGGGCGCGCGCCCGGCATCAATCGTGAGCTTTTTGGAGCAGGCAATGCCGGGTCATCACCTACAACTGGCACTCCAACAGGAGCACGCGGATCTTCCGAGATTTCGCCGCTTCGGGTCCGAGCCGGCGTTCACGGAAGGCTGGGGTATATACGCAGCTTCCCTCGGCGACGAGCTTAAGTTGTATCCCCAAGACTTGGCTAAATCGGGGGCCGCCGCGGCCGAATTGCATTGCGCGGTCGCGCTGGTAGTCGATACTGGGTTGCATGCGAAGGGGTGGACCCGCCGCCAGGGGGTCGAATATCTGCATGCGCATTTGGAAGTTGATGATCGCGATGCCCAAGATCTGGTTGATTCCTATGCCGCCCACCCGGCTGACGCGCTGGCATGCACGATGGGAGGGCTTGAGTTCCGAGCGTTGCGCGCGCGCGCCCAGCAATCGCTGGGCAGCCGCTTCGATGTTCGCGAATTTCACCATGAAATTCTGAGGGATGGCGCAATGCCGCCGGATATCCTCGAGGCTAAGATGAAAACCTGGGCGGATGCCTCGAGATGATTAGGGGCGCCGCCGCTATTTTTGACCGAAACCGCCAGGCGGCGATGTTTATCGAACACTACTGCTCGGTCGGAGTCAGATCACCCAGTGCGCACGTTATTCCTGTGTTTTTGGATTGTTACCTCCTCTTCGGCCGCCGCGGCGACCCTTGCGGAAGAGAGTGCGCTGAACAGCGATCTCCGTGTGGCAGTGTCCCTGGACACTGCCGAGCAAAGCGGAACTGCCAGCGCAACGGTGAGAATTCACGCGCTGCGGGAGGTCGTGTGGTCGCTGATCACGAGCTGTCAGGAATCCTTGCAAATGGTTCCGGGCCTGGAGGCCTGCGATGTGCTCGAGAGCGCGCCCGACCAGTCGTGGCAGAAAATTCGCCACATCATGAACTATTCTTGGTACGTTCCCAAAGTGACCTATGTCATTCGCGCCGCCTACGACCGGCCGTCGAAGGTCACGATCGAGCGCATCGCCGGGGACCTTCGAACGCTGCGCGGTTCCTGGGAATTGAAGAGCGACGGGGATTACACGATTGCGAACTACATGGTCGACCTGGCTCCCGGCTTCTGGGTGCCGCATTGGATCGTTCGATCGGCGCTGCGAAAAGACCTGCCGAAAATGCTCCGAGCGCTGCGCGCTCGTGCTGAGTCGCTGCCGACGCTCAAACCCTAACCCTGGCCGACCGGTCCGCCGCGCATGGCTGCTGGCGGCGCTCGCAATTCTTGCGTTGAGCGCCTGCGAGCGCGAGGCGGAATCCCCGCCAATGAGGGTCAAACGGGTGTTTCATTTGAATCCTTACGAGAAGGATTTCGGCTATTCGCAGGCCGTCCTCATCGACAAAACGCTGTATATTTCCGGCTCGGTCGCCGCGGATGGGAGTGGGCGATTGGTAGCGCCCGGCGATATGGCCGGGCAGATGCGCGCGGCCTATTCCAATATACGCCGCACGCTGGCCGCGCATGGGTCCGATTTTGATGAAGTGGTTAAAGAGACGATCTACACAACAGACATGGACGCATTCCTAAAAGCCTCGGATGTGCGCTTCGAGTACTACAACAAGGAACGCTTGCCGACGACTTCGTGGGTGCAAGTGCAGCGGCTGGTCGACCCCGGATTTCTGGTGCAGATCGAAGTCGTGTCAGAGCTGCCCTAAGGCCGAACCCAAGGATAGCTTTGCGCAACGCGGTGGATAGAAACTTCGAGCGACGCCTGGCCGGGCTCATCAATTCCGGCGAGCGCTCGGTATTGCGCGGCGGCCGCAAGGGCGTCGAAAAAGAGTCCTTGCGGGTATCCCGGGCGGGAGACATCGTAGAGACGCGCCATCCGGAGGCCTTGGGCGCGCCGCTCACCAACGAACACATCACCACTGACTTTTCAGAGTCCCTGATCGAGCTGGTCACACCGCCGTTCGGCGAGACCTGGGAACTGCTGCAATATTTGTGCGATATCCATCAGTTCGTCTATCGGCATCTGAACGAGGAGTTGCTGTGGGCAACCAGCATGCCCTGCGCCATCAGCGGCGATGCCAGCATCCCGCTCGCGCAGTTCGGCAGTTCCAATGTCGGGCGCATGAAGACGGTCTATCGCAACGGATTGGGAGTGCGCTACGGGCGCATCATGCAGGCCATTTCGGGCGTGCACTTCAATTACTCGTTCAGCGCCAGACTGTGGAGCGTCCTGGAAGAGGTCAATCAATCCAAGCTGGAGCCCCAGGACTTCATCTCAGAGCAGTACTTCGGTGTGCTGCGCAATTACCGCCGCTACGGCTGGCTGGTGTTGTACCTCTTCGGCACTTCGCCCGCCGTTTCGAACAGCTTTTTCGCGGGCCGCGAAAATACGCTCCCCGCCCTCGACCGCGATACGGTTTACGAACCTTACGGCACGTCGCTACGCATGAGCGATGTCGGCTACCGCAACAAGAATCAATCCACCTTGAGCGTATCGGTCAACAGTCTGGCTGAGTATGTGCGCGACCTCTCCCAGGCCATCCACACCCCCTATCCGCCGTACCAGAAAATCGGCGTCAAGGTCAATGGCGTGTACCGACAGCTCAACGCCAACATCTTGCAAATCGAGAATGAGTATTACAGCTACATACGCCCCAAGCGGATCGCCCGCTCGGGGGAACGACCGACCAAGGCACTGTATCGGGCGGGAGTCGAATACGTAGAAGTGCGCGCCCTGGATGTCAGCGCGTTCGATCCTGTCGGCGTCAATCAAAACAAGCTGCGGTTCCTGGAAGCCTTTCTTGCCTTGTGCCTATTGCGGGAAAGCGCGCCGATCGGCGCCGGCGAGCAAGATGACTTGGATGCCAATCATCAACTGGTGGCACGACGCGGACGGGAGCCGAATCTGATGCTGCGCCGAGAAGGGCGCGACTTCTCCATGAGCGAATGGGCGCGCGAGCTGCTCGATTCCATGCAAGGCTTGTGCGAAATGCTCGATCACGGCGAGGCCGCGCGGCCGTACTCAACGGCGCTCGAGCAGCAGCGAGCGAAGATCGATGATGTCGAACGCACTCCCTCGGCGCGGCTGCTGGCGGAAATGCGTCAAACCGGCGAGACGTTTCTCCAACTGGCCTTGCGGATGTCG
>JAQGOD010000265.1 GCA_028293775.1 Gammaproteobacteria bacterium | reverse complement strand
GCGCTGCGGCATCATCCCTGAGTTTGCGCTGCTGCCGGGCGGCGGCCTCTGCGAGACCTCCGTTTTCTACCGCACGCTTACGTGATGAACAGCCCGACGAGCATTGCGTGGCATGTGGTCCGCTTCGATGAGAGCGGCCTGTTGTTGCCCTGGACGTCGTGGACCGCGGCGCTCGAGCGCGAGATGAATTTCTACCAGCAGTGTCCGCAGGACCATGGATACCCGCGCTTCGCCTGCGAAACCTTTCTCGATGCCAGCTGGACGCCGAACACGGAACGAAGCGACATCATTCCCGCGACTCAAAACGGCATGGGCATTCTGTCGTATCTGAAATTTTACGGGATGCGCGGCGAGAGTGAGCCCGCCTGGCTCGCGACCGCACGCTCCATGGGCGATTATTTATTGAGTGAAGTGCTGACTCCGAATTCCGGCCAGTATCCGGCGTTCACGCGTTCCACCGGCAGGCGCGCGCAATTCCCGCAACCTGCGGATTGCGGCTCGCAGTCCGACAAGCCCTATGAAATTGAACCGGACAAGGGCGGCATCGCAGGTTTCGCGTTGACCTCGCTGTTCGAAGCAACCGGGGACGTCAAATACTTGGGGCAAGCGCTGCAAAACGCCCGCGTGCTCGCGGCCAATCAGCGCCAGGGCGACGCTGCTCATTCACCGTGGCCGTTTCGCGTCGATTTTCGCAGCGGCGAGGAACGCGGCCCCGTGTCGGGCAACATGACGTACATCTTGCGGCTTTTCGATCTGTTGGGCATGCATGGCTACGCCGAGTTTGCACAGCCGCGAGAATCATTGTGGCAGTGGATCAAGAATCACCAGATACCGAGTGCTGCGGGCAGCGGCGCGCTGTTCGCGCAATTCTTCGAAGACCACGACACACCTACCAATCGCACCTCTTGGGCGCCCTTGAATCTAGCGCGTTATCTGCTCGAAAAGCAGGACTCGCTCGATCGCGAGTGGCGCGCAGATTGCGGCCTGCTGATTGATTTCGTACGCGCCAATTTCACGCACCGGGAGCTTGGCGTCGCCGTCTGCCATGAGCAGGATGAGGACAAGCAAGCGTGGGGCGGCGCCAATTCAACTTATGGCGCCGTGCTTGCCTTGTACGCGAAAGCGACGCGCTCTCCTGCCATCGCAACCGAAGCTCGCCAAGCGCTGAACTTCACGCTGTACTCAATCGACGAGCAGGGCCGCCCGCGAGATGTATTGCAAAATCCGCAGCCTGGGGGTTGGCAGGAGGATGCCCACACCGATGTCATCCATAATTATATGGATGCGCTGGGCGCGTTTCCGCATTGGGGAGATGCCGAGGGGGCGCGCGACTATGAATCAGACGGGCGTTTTTAATATGGCTGAAATAAACGCCGACGTCGCGGCGTCGATCTCGCCAAATCGCACGCCGGCGCGGAATCGGTCTGCGCTCATGGACACGCAATAGCGCACCTCGGCCGGGATGTGGAAAGATCGGTTCTCGCCGCAGACCTCCAATTCCAAATCGATGAGGCATAGTTGCCCCTGCGCAAGCTCGAACGGCAGCGTGATGCTCGCACCGGAGCGCGACATGTCGACAGTGTGTCCCGGCAGCACCGACTTCCCGGGTACCGTGACGCGCGCGTGAATAGCGACGGATTTGCGCTCGTAGCTGCGACGTTCCAGCGTGGCTCGCCGAACCAATTGGTCGGCATCGACCAACTCTTCGGCGTAATACTCGTGCGCCTCGACCAAGCATTCGGCGACCGTGCTCATTCCGCTCTCCCTCTCGGCTACCACCTGGAATGTTAGCCGATGACGCGCATCGCCGAGCACGGCGACTGTGAACCACGGCGCGATTCCGTCGGCTGATCCGACAACATGTCAAATCGCAAAGCGAAAAAGGCCCCGGTTGCTAACCCTCCGAGAGCAAACGGCCCATCGCTGCGAAAGCCGGGAGGGTAATCGTATCGTTGGCGGCGCTTGAAGCGACGGGGTGGGAGGCGAACCGCGCGATTACCAGGTCTGCTTTCGGAGCAATGTATAGGCGCTGGCCGTGGATGCCGCGCGCTTCGAATACATCGAGCGCGTTGTGAGAGACCCACCACATGTTGCGATACGAATAGCCGGCCAACAGTGTGTAGCCCGCCGGCACAAACTTAAGGGGGTCCGATCCGCCGCGAATGTCCGCGATCACTTGCGCCGGGATGACTTGCCTGCCGTGCCAAGCCCCTTCGCATCGCAGCAGCTCGCCGAAGCGGCATAAGTCGCGAAGACTGGCGCTCAATCCCGCGCCTCCCATCGCCACCCCGATGGGATCGACGGTGAGATAGCCATCCTCTTCACAGCCGATTTGCGACCATATCCGCTCGCTCAGCATGTCTTGCAGCGCGATGCCGGTGACTCGCTTCATGACCCAACACAAGACTTCGGTATTGATCGTTTTGTATGCGAATGCCTCGCCGTGCGCCCCTTCCTTGCGCATCGTGCGCAGATACTCGTAGAAGTTGCCGGGTCCGGTGTAATCGGCCCCGCGCGGACGCAGTCCGCCGGCCCTGCCGTAGTCCCATATGCTGGCGTTCGGATCCGCATAGATCTCCGAGTACCGAACGCCGATTTGCATGTCCAGCACCTGACGCAGCGTGGCGTCTTCATAGGCAGTGCCCGCCATCTCCGGCAGGTAATGCGAAACGGTCTGGGTCTCATCCAAGGTGCGTTCGTGAATGAGCGCGGCCGCGAGCGTGGCGGCGTAGGATTTGGTAATCGAGAAGCACGCATGCGGACGCTGTTCCTTAAGAGCGCCGAAATAGCGTTCGTACATCCGACGTCCGCGATGCAATACGACGATGCCGTCGGTGTAGGTCTGTTGGAGTGATTGCGCCCAATTGAGCCCACGGCCGTTCAAGTCCTCGAATGAAAGCGCGTCGATGGCCGATTCAAGGCCGCGCGGCGCCTCACCGAGATCGCTGGGAGCGCCGCGGCCGCGCCAAACGGCCGCCGTCGGGGCAATTTCGCGCATGTGAGACAGCGTCCAGCGTATCTGCGGAAACTCGAGAAAGCGATCGTCCTGAAAGCGGATCTGTTTTTCGGGCGCGGGCGGCGAGCCCTGCATCCACCCCAGGCTGTTGGGATCCGAGGCGTTCGCATCCGGATATTCGATACCGTCGATTTCGAATATCCCGTTCTTCATCGTTTTGTCCCGCAAACGTTGGTGCGCCAAGACTGGCACAATACGGCATGAATTACAGACATATCTATCACGCAGGGAATTTCGCCGACGTGGCGAAACACGTCGGGTTGCTCTATTGCCTGCGAGCATTGAAACGCAAGGACGCGGGATTTTTCGCGCTGGATACCCATGCCGGCCGCGGCTTCTATGACTTGCAAGCTCCCGAGGCGCAGAAATCCGGCGAAGCGGAGCGCGGCGTGCAGCGCCTCATCGTCAACGCGATCGGCAACAGGTCCTTGGCCGACTATCTCACTGCCATTCACGCGCGGCGCGGCAAACGATTGCCGCGCTATCCGGGATCGCCGTCGTTGATTGCGCAGGAATTACGCTCACAGGACCGAGCGTTGTTCGTCGAGCTGATGCCCGCCGAGGCGCGCGCTGCGGAGCGCGAGATTGAATCGCAGGGGCGGGTTCGAACCGAGATCGGCGACGGGTACGCAGCGCTCAAAGCCTTTCTGCCGCCGGAGGAACGCCGCGGCCTGGTCATCATCGATCCGCCGTACGAAAGCCTGGATGAGCTGAAAATGATGTTGCAGGCCTTCGCGGACGCGTATAGGCGTTGGCCGAATGGGATTTACTTGTTGTGGTATCCGATCCGCAGCGCCACTCAGCGTAGGCTGGTGCACGCGCGGTTCGAGGCGTTGCGCATTCCGAAAATGCTGCTGGCGGATTTGGCGATTCATCCGGACGATGCCGGGTTGGGGCTGGCCGGCAGCGGACTGCTGATCGTGAACCCGCCGTACGGCGCGGATCAGTTTCTGCGCGAGGCCTACGGCGCTATTCATGAAGCCATCGCCGCGCCGGGTGCGGGCTACGTCGAAGTTGCGCGCCTGACGCCCGAGCGAATGGCACAATAGGACACACTTTCGAAGGACAAAACCATGGACAAGAATTCTGTGCGCGAGCGGCTCGCCAAACTGCACGCCGAACTGGCGGACGCGCATCATCAGGACCCGGAAAAGCGGCAAGCGCTGGGCGAAGTTCTTCCGGACGTCAAACGCATCGTCGATCAGCCGGCGGATGTTGTAGGGGCTTCCGACAAAACGCTTCCGGATCGATTGGAAAGAATTGCGGTGCAATTCGAGGCCGAGCACCCGAAGCTGGCCGGGACCGCGCGGCAGCTGATCGACTTGCTGGCCGAAGTCGGTATTTAAAGCCCAGGCTCCTAACGGGCCCAGAGCATTGAATCGCCGACTTGCGCGGCGATCTTCTCGACTTCGCGGCGGCTGGTGCCGGGGTCCTGCATCAGCACCGCGATGCTGCCGTGTCCCGGCATGGGCACAATGGTGCCGCGATAGCCTTGCTCGTCGAAGTCCGTGGCACTGCGGACGCGCTCATGCACCAGCACCATCACGGTCACCGGTCCCGCGGCACTTTGCACCACCAGGTGCGGCACCACGTGCCCGCGGAAGTTGCAGCGTTGCGCATAACTGACGATGCCGGCGCCCGGCTTCAGGCGCAGGTGTTCGCCTTGCAGCACGGCGTCCAATTGCGGCTCCGGCACCGCATCCCTAGTCCGCCATGCATCCGGCTCCCCCTCCATGTGCGCGACCACATCGGCGGCGAGACTGCTCTGCGGCAGCGTCAACCAGATTCCCGCCGCAATACTCACGCCCAACAGGACGCTGGCCGCAATTGCCCAACGCCGCGGTGGCGAGTCGCTCGCCGTCTTTCGGGCAAACGGCAGCACATCGGCCTTGCCGGCGGGAATATCGACCCGCAGCGCCCGTTCCAGGCGCGACTCGAAGCGCAGCAGCTTTTCAGTAAATGCCCGGCACTCGGCGCATGCCGCGCGGTGCGCTTGCACCTCGGGATCCGCATCGTGCGGATTGGCCAGAATCGCGGAACGATAGTGCGAGTGGTCCATCATTCTTGCGGATCCAAGCTCGTATCTTCACCGCATGCCTCGCGCAGCTGCTTTCGGGCACGAAACAGGCGAGTGAGCACCGCAGGTCCGGACAGGTTGAGTTCGCTGGCGATCTCAGCCGTCGAATATCCCATCAACACCTGCATGACCAGCGGCTCGCGATATTCATCGGGCAGTTTCATCAAGGCGGTACGCATGTCGCGTAAATCTTGTTCCTCGCCGGCGGCCAACAGGGGCTCCTCTCGAGCGACCAGCTCATCCACATCGACCGTCACGATGCGCTTGCGTTCGAAGGTGCGCGCGTACTCGCGGCGGATGATGGTCAAGAGCCAGGGTTTGGTCGCTTTCTCGTCCAAGAGCGAGTCCTGCGCCTTCCAGGCCCGCAGCATGCTTTCCTGAACCACGTCTTCGGCCAACGCACGGTCGCGGGACAACCAAAATGCAAATCGCAGCAAATCCGGACGCAGCGACTGGCAC
>JAQGOD010000258.1 GCA_028293775.1 Gammaproteobacteria bacterium | reverse complement strand
TAACAGCGTGATTCACGGCTCCAGGACGCGGAAGCCGCATTCAAGGCGGCGCTGCAGCAGGCTCCTACCAACGCGGTGGCGGGAGATGAATTGGGCATGGTGGAGCGCAGGCTGGGCAAATTCCCGGACGCGGAGGCGGCATATCTGCGTGCCATCGCCGCTGAACCTAACTATGCGCCGGCGCATCTCAATCTGGGTGTGCTGTATGACTTGTACATGGCAGAACCGCAGAAGGCACTGGAGCAGTTTGAACGCTACATCGAAATCGCCGGCGAAAATAAGCAAGTAGCCGGATGGGTGGTGGAATTGCGCAAGCGCGTCGGCGCACCGGCGGCCGCAGCGAAGAAGGAACCCGCTTGATGAATACTGTATCGAAGACATTGGCCATGGCCGTGCTCACGCTCGCCGTGAATCTGGCCCAGGCGCAGCAGACCCCGCCGCCGGCTTCGGCCCCGGTGACGGATCCCCCCGCGCCGCCGCCGGCCAAACCTCCGAAGGCCACGGCGCAATCCGAGGCGGGGGAGCCACGCGCGGATACCTCGCGTCCCGCGCCCGCGCCCCGTCAGCCCGCGGCCCCTGGCCAGACGGCAGCCTCAGGCCAGCCCGCAGCCGCCTCCGGTCAGCGTTCACCCTCTGGCGCCGGTCAGAAGGCCCCCGGTGCCATGGATCGGCTGGAATTGGGGACCGCAACCGTGACCGGCGACCGAGAGCAACCAAAAGTGATGTACATCGTTCCTTGGAAGAAGTCCGATATCGGGGATTTGGCCGGCAAACCCATGAACAGCCTGGTCGATGAGATCCTGGCACCCGTCGATCGGGACGTTTTCAAACGCGAAGTCGTCTATTACAAGGCCGTAGAGGCCGATGCATCGCAAAATGGCCCGGCGGGCCGCCCGTAGGACCTAAGGTGAGAAGTGAGTCATAGCCGATTTTACGGAATCTGGTTGAATTACATATTCGGACGAAGAGTTATCTAGGAGCGCGCAGATGAATTTTATGAATTCGGCAGTCAATTTCTTCAAGGACGGCGGCGTATTCCTCTATCCGCTGGCCTTGATTTTTGTGGTCGGGGTATCGATCGCCATCGAGCGATACGTGTATCTCACCCGCGAAACCATCCGCAATCGCAGTTTGTGGGATTCGCTGGTGCCGGCCTTGAGTGCTGGAAATTTCAAGCAAGTCGTGAGCCTTACGCACAATTCGAAGGCCTCGATAGCTACGATTCTCAACTACGGGGTAGCACGGGTGGCAAGCGCACGCCGCCGCGATGACATTGAAAAGGCCATGGATGAAAGCCTGCTCGAGGTCATACCGAGGATCGAAAAGCGCACTCACTATCTGTCATCGCTGGCGAACGTCGGCCTGTTGATCGGCTTGCTCGGCACGATCACCGGCCTCATCGGCGCCTTCAGTGCCGTGGCCACGGCGAATCCTGCCGAGAAAGCCAGCTTGTTGGCCGCTGCAATCTCGGTGGCCATGAACAACACCGCGTCCGGTTTGTTCGTCGCCATTACCTTATTGCTGGCGCACATGTTTCTCGAGTCCAAAACGACGGCTTTGATCGACAGCCTGGAGATCGCCTCTGTGAAGTTTCTGAACTCGATCACGGAGCGTCAGACGGACAAGGCCGAGCCGACGGCGCCGGCGCCGTCCGTGCGTGCTCCCGCGGCTGCTCGCAGCAGCATCTAGGCCCAACGCCTAGGTCGCTTGTATGAAGTCAAAAGCAGCGCGCCTCGTCCGACGCAATCACGCCCGCTATCACCAGGGGCGTGACGATCTCAATATCGTGCCGATGATCGACATGATGGTGATCCTGGTATTTTTCTTGATCTTTACCGCTGTGTTTTCCAAAACCAATATCCTCCAGCTCAACCTGCCGGCCACCAACACTGCTCCTGTTGAGTTGCCCAAAGGACTGAAGCTCGAGGTGATCATCCGCCCGAATGACCTTGTGGTGAATGACCGCAATTCGGGGCCGCTCAAGGTAATTGAGAACACCGCCAATGGCTACGATCTGGATCACTTGTCGGAGTTCATGCGGCAGGTTAAATCCCAATTTCCGCAGATGACCGACGCCACCATATTGCCCGGACCGGCAGTACCCTATGACACTCTGGTGCAGGTGATGGATACGGTACGTATATATCAACTTCCGGTAGCGCCGTTCTCGAAGGCGGAGCTGTTTCCTGACATCGCCATTGCGGATGCGCCCACATGACTTCTTATCGCATTAAACGGCATCGGCAACGCCGCCACGGCGCGAACCACTTCGCGTTGATTCCGTCCATCGACATGATGACCATCTTGGTGGTATTCCTGCTGGCGCACACCGCCGATGTGGACATTCTTCCCAACACGAAGAATATTTCGATCCCTCAGTCGATTTCCGACCGCAAGCCGAGCGCAGCCGTGGTCGTCATGGTCACCAAAGATTCCGTGTTCGTGGACGGTGTGCTGGTGGGTTCGCTCAACGACGTGATTGCCAATCAAGGCCCGTTCTTCGCGCCGCTCAAGACCGCGTTGATGGCGCAAAACGACCGCAGCATCCGCAGTGCACAGCAAACTGACATCGCCAAGCGGGAAGTGACCATCATGGGCGATAAGAGCACGCCTTACAGCGTGCTGAAGAAAATCATGTTGACGTGCAGCGAAGCCGAGTACGGCAAGGTGTCCTTTGCCGTGGTCGAGCGCGAACGGGCGGCGACCTAAATGCCTGCCATGAACCCAGCCAGCCGTGCGCCCACAGGCCTCGTGCCTTACTACCGGCGGTACGATCTGCCGTGGGCGCCGTCCGAGGAAACGGAGCGCCGCTTCCGCGTCATTCTGCGCAACCTCGCCATCGTTTTCGCCGTCGTGGCAGTCATCATGCCGTTTCTGCCGCGCACCGAACGGGTGACCAACACGGATTCGTTGCCCGAGCGGGTGGTACAGCTGGTCATGGAACCGCCGCCGCCACCACCACCCCCGCCACCGCCGCCCAAAGAGAAGCCCATCGAGAAGGCGCCCGTGAGCAAAGTGCCGACGCCGCCGGTCGATCCGCGCGTGAAAGCCTCGAAGAGCGGTTTGCTGGCCAACCTCGACGATCTTGCCGCGCTGCGAGATCAGATCGACCTGGATAAATTTCAAAAGAACCAACAAAAGACCATCGACCCGGGCGACGTCAGCCAAGTGACGCGCAACGTCATCAGTTCCAAGGCGGGCGGCACCAGCGGCGGCATCAATTCACCGACCAGCAGCGGCCTTGCGTCCGGCTCAGGCTCGTTGCGCGGCATCTACACAACGCAGGTAAAAGATCCGAACCTGGGTGCCTCCGGGCAGGCGGCTACGCGCGCGGGCGGCAGCGGCAAGGCCTCGCGCAGCGCCGACGAGATTGCGTTGGTGTTCACCAAGAACAAGGGTGCCATCGACGCGATGTATGCGCGGGCACTGCGCGATAATCCGGCGCTGCAAGGCAAGGTGGTCATCGAACTGACGATTGCGCCGTCGGGCGAGATCACCGCGGCGAGAGTAATCTCCAGCGAACTGCACGATACGGAATTCGAGAGCAAGCTGGTGGCGAGAATTCGTTTATTTAGGTTCGAGGCCAAGGATGTGGCAGCCTTGACTGCCACCAAACCCATTGATTTCTTCCC
>JAQGOD010000251.1 GCA_028293775.1 Gammaproteobacteria bacterium | reverse complement strand
TATATTCTGTACGTACAGGACGCGGGCGGTGACGAGAATTTCAATGTCTATGCCATCGATCCGAAGTTGCCGGCGGACGCCAAGAGCGGAGTTCCGCCTACGCGCCCGCTCACGAATCTGAAGGGCGTGCGTACGCAAATCTTCGCCGTGCCCAAGGCCAAACCGGACATTTTGTACATCGGCTTGAATGACCGCGATCCGAAATGGCATGATCTTTACGAACTCAGCATCGCCACCGGCGAGAAGAAGCTGCTGCGCAAAAATACCGAAGAGATCGCCGCATGGCAGTTCGACGACACGGGCACCCTGCGTCTCGCGGTGCGTACCACCAAGGCCGGCGATACCGAACTGTTGCGGGTCGACGCCGACGGCTTCAAGCCAATCTACAACTGCAGCGTGCTGGAAAATTGCGGCGCATTTGATTTCGACGCGAGCGGCGAGAAGGTCTACCTTGCGACCAACAAAGGCGCCCTGAACCTGACCGAGCTTGAAACCATGGACTTGGGCACCGGCGCCACCGCGAAGGTCGAAGGCGATCCGGAAAAGCGCGTGGATCTGAACAACGTCGAAATTTCGCGCATCGACCATCGCATTCTATTCACAGAGTACGAAGACGACAGCTTCCGACGGTACTTCAAGGACCGTGACTTCGAAAACGACTTCCATTGGCTGCAAACGAAACTGCCGGGTCTTGACGTCGATTTCGGCGCGCGGTCCAACGACGAGAATATCTGGATCGTGACTGCCCACAGCGATACGGAACCCGGCGTCGTCTATGTTTGGAACCGGCCGGCGAAAAGCTTGAGTGTGCAGTATCGCGTGCGCGAGGAGATTCCACGCGACGCATTGGCGCCACGCAAGCCGTATCATTACAAGTCCTCCGACGGACTCGATATTCCCGCATACCTGACGCTGCCGAAAGGGCTGCCCGCAAAGAATTTACCGCTCGTGGTTTTTCCGCACGGCGGACCCTGGGCCCGCGACTCTTTCGGCTACGACACGAATGCCCAGTTTCTGGCCAACCGCGGCTACGCGGTATTGCAGCCTAACTTTCGCGCATCCACCGGCTACGGTAAGAAATTTCTCAACGCGGGCAACGGTGAGTGGGGCCGGAAAATGCAGGACGACATTACCTGGGGAGTGAAAGCGCTGGTCGCCTCAGGAGTGGTCGATCCTAAGCGAGTCGGCATTTCGGGCGGCTCCTACGGCGGCTATGCCACGCTTGCCGGCGTGGCGTTCACGCCGAGCTTGTACGCCGCGGCTGTTGCCTATGTGGCGCCGTCCAATCTGATCACTTTACTCGATGCGATTCCGCCCTATTGGGAAGCAGGCCGCAAGCAAATGTACACCCGGATGGGGGATCCCACTACCGCGCAGGGGAAGGCATTGCTCATCGCCGAGTCGCCCTTGACGCAAGCCAAGGCCATCGTCACGCCGCTGTTGGTCGTGCAGGGCAAGAATGATCCGCGCGTCAATGTTCGCGAGAGCGATCAAATCGTCGCCGCCGTGCGCGATAACGGCAAGCCTGTCAAATACCTCGTGGCCCCCGATGAGGGCCACGGCTTTGCCCGGCCCATTAACACATTGGCATACGTGACGGCCTGGGAGGATTTCTTCGCGCAATACTTGCGCGGCCGCAGCCAGCAAGACGTCCCCGCCGATGTCGCCGCCAAGCTCAAGGAGATCACCGTCGATCCGAAGAGCGTGAGCGGGGCTGTCAGCTTGAAGGGCGCTTTGGCGCCCGGTGCTGCGGCGCCCGGTGCTGCGGCACCCGGTGCTGCGGCGCCCGGTCCGGTGAAGTAACTTAAGCGCGTCGGCCGATCTTGGCGACCGGTATACGAATGTCGGCGGGGCTGGACTTCGGCGCGATTGAAGCGTCGCCGCAATTGTCGCAGCCGCCGCAGGCACCTTGGTTCGCGGGCGCGACATCCACGATCCGGCTTAGTTTTTTGAGAATTCCCTTCCTCAAATTTCGCGGCCCGAGCTTGTAGAGCGCATAGCTTACGCTCGCCAGCAGCACGATCCCCACCAGAAAATTATCGAGCAATCCGTTCATGGCGCGACCATCAGGCGAGCGCCGTGGCAATGCGATAGGTGATCCATGACCCTAAGTAGGCCAAACCGAACATATACGCGGCCATGATAATCGGATAGCGCCAGGAATTGGTCTCTCGTTTAACGGTCGCCAATGTCGAGAGGCACTGCGGAGCGAAGACGTACCAAGCCAACAAGGAGAGCGCCGTGGGCAGGCTCCAGGATTGCGCAATCAACGGGGTCAACGCGCTGCTCACATCGTCGCCCGTCGCGGACAAGGCGTACACCGTACCCAGTGCACCGACGGCAACTTCGCGCGCAGCAAGACCTGGCACCAACGCAATCGATATCTGCCAATTGAACCCGATAGGCTTGAACAACACCGCGAGCCAAGCGCCCAAATGGCCCGCAATACTGTACTGAATCGCCGGGCCGGTCGCGCCGGGCGGCGGCGCCGGAAATGAACTCAAAGCCCATAGAATGACCATCAGCGCCAGAATGATCGTGCCGACGCGGCTCATGAAGATCTCGACACGCTGCCACAGGCCGATGCCAAGATTGCGCAAGTTTGGCCAGTGATAGGCCGGCAACTCGAGCATGAGGGCCTGAAATCCGCCTCCTTTCGCGCTCAGCTTGAGCACGAATGCCACGGCCATCGCGCTGGCGACGCCTACTATATACAGCGCGAACAACACCACGCCCTGCAGCTCGAGTCCGCCCCACACGGTCCGCCGCGGAATGAAGGCCCCGATGATGAGCGCGTACACCGGCAAACGTGCGGAGCAGGTCATGAGCGGGGCAATCATGATCGTCGCCAGACGATCACGCGGGTTTTGGATGGTTCGCGTCGCCATGATGCCGGGAATTGCACAGGCGAAGCTTGACAACAACGGGATGAAGGCACGCCCCGAGAGGCCCACACTGCCCATGATGCGATCGAGCAGGAAGGCAGCGCGCGGCAGATAGCCCGAATCCTCGAGTATCAATATAAAAAAGAACAGAATGATGATTTGCGGTAAGAACACCAGCACGCTGCCGATGCCGGCCAGTATGCCGTCGATCAACAAGCCTTTGATCAGGCTCTGTGGCATCGCCGCGCCGAGCCAATCGCCGAGGCTCGCGACACCGAGCTTGATCGCGTCCATCGGCACCTGCGCCCAAGCGAATACGGCTTGAAACACCAGGAACAATATCAGCGCCAGAATCGCGGGCCCTAGCAGCGGATGCAACACGACCGCATCGAGACGATCGCTGAAAGTCACGCCGTCGAGCC
>JAQGOD010000247.1 GCA_028293775.1 Gammaproteobacteria bacterium | reverse complement strand
GGTGCTCGGCGGCGTCTGCTTGAACGTGGGCTGCATCCCTTCCAAAGCGCTGCTGCATGCGGCAAAAGTCATCGAGGACTCGGCCGATATGGCCGCCAACGGCATCGTCTTCGGTCCGCCTCAGATTGACCGCGATCGTCTTCGGACCTGGAAGAATGGAGTGGTCAAGAGACTGACCAGTGGACTCACCCTGCTGGCGAAACAGCGAAAAGTCACTGTCATTCAGGGCGAGGCAAAATTCGTGGGCCCCCATTCGTTTGATGTCAAAGGCGCTGACGGGGCGCGCCGCGTGGACTTCAAGCAATGCATTATTGCGGCCGGATCGGAGTCCGCGCGTTTGCCGGGGCTGCCCGATGATCCGCGAGTCATCGATTCGAGCGGTGCATTGGAGTTGCCTCTGGACTGTAAACGGCTGCTGGTAATCGGCGGCGGAATCATTGGCTTGGAAATGGCCTGCGTTTACGATGCGATCGGCGTGAAGGTCTCAGTGGTGGAGCTGAGCGATGGGCTTATGCCCGGGACGGACCGGGATCTAGTGCGTCCTCTGCAAAAGCGAATTGAAAAACGAGACGAGAAAATTTTGGTGAATACCAAGGTGGCCAAGCTCGAGGCGCTTCCGGAAGGCTTGCGGGCAAGTTACGAGGGACCTGAGTCGCCGGCACCTCAAATCTTTGATCGGGTACTGGTCGCCGTAGGGCGCTCCGCCAACGGCAATGCAATCAACGCGGCTGTGGCGGGCGTCGAGGTCAGCGCTCGCGGGTTCATCGATGTCGATAAACAGATGCGCACCAACGTGCCGCACATTTTTGCGATTGGCGACATCGTCGGTGCGCCAATGCTGGCGCACAAAGCGAGCCACCAAGGCAAGGTTGCCGCCGAGGTCGCCGCCGGACACAAGTCCGCGTTCGATGCACGTTGCATCCCCTCGGTCGCGTACACGGATCCCGAGATTGCATGGGCCGGCGTCACCGAAATCGAGGCCAAAGCGAGCGGTATCGAATATGGCAAGGGTACCTTTCCCTGGGCCGCCAGCGGCCGGGCACTGGCCCTCAACCGCGAGGACGGCTTTACCAAACTCCTGTTCGACAAGGAAACACATCGGGTCATTGGCGCCGGTATCGTCGGCACCAATGCCGGGGATTTGATCGCAGAGGTAGCCCTGGCGATGGAGATGGGAGCCGACGCGACGGATATCGGATTGACCATTCATCCGCATCCGACGTTGTCGGAGACCGTCGGCTTTGCCGCCGAAGCCTTCGACGGCACGTTGACAGACCTTTACATTCCGAAGCGAAAATGATGGCGACGAAATTAGCGATGGGCGTGTGCTTGGCTGTTCTCTGCAGCGCAGTCGGCAGCGAGGTATTGGCGGAAGAGCCCTGCGTCGATTTCAAATGGGACGTGGCCCAGGAGCGAGCGCTGTTCTCGGGTCCTGCCACGCCGTTGCCGGCCGGAGCGGATGCCAAGTCCGCGCCTACGGTGCAGCTCAATCACCTGTATGAGGTGAAACTGCTGCCGCAAGATAAAGTGGTGTTCGCGGCTACACCCGGCCAGAATCGCTCTGGCGCCGCAAACGCAGGGATGCTCACATTCAAGCTTCCCGGCAGCGGCGTTTATCGCGTTGCCCTGAATATGCCGGTCTGGATCGACGTGGCCGCAAACGGCGCGCTGGTGCAGCCCAAGGATTTTCAGGGGCAGCACAGCTGCGCAGCGCCGCACAAAATTGTCGAGTTCGACCTTACCGGCACGCGGTCGTTTTTTCTTCAGCTTATCGGCGCGCCGGACAGTGTCCGGTTGACCGTCACGGCCGCGCCGGTGCGAAAACTATAAGCCGTTCAGGGCCGGTCCGGTGGCGGAACCCGATTTGCTGAAATGGCCTGCGGCGGCGCGTCGATACAGCTCTTCAAAAAGGCCGTTTTCTCGGCACCCACGAGCTTCCTGTCTTTGGTTTCCTTGAGGCAGGCCGTGCGCTTGGCGTGTTTTGCCGCGGCATCAATAGCAGCGGGCATGCTCGTTGAGGCAACAGGCGTCTGGGCAGCGGCGGGAAGGGCACCGAACACGGAAAAGCTGAGGCAGAGGCTCACCGTAATCGCCAGACGCATGGCTTGTCCTTAGGAAGTAATCTCTAGGAGTAAAACAGCATAGCGTCCATAAACCGGCGCCCCGATGAAGCGTGCATGAAGCTTCGTTAACCTTTGACCGGCTTATCGTGCGGTCAGTCGGTCCCGGGCGCGGTCCAAGTAGCGCTTTTCGTCCGGGGCCTCCCCGGCGCCTTGGGCACGGTACAGCTCCTCTGCCAGGGCCTCCATAAGGGCATGCTCGGCCAGATGCGCGCCTCCATACCGTGCCTGCAGTTGCTGCTGCAAATCTCGAATTCCGGGCGGCCGGTCGATGGATATCTGCTCGCGAACCGCCAAATGCAGTCCCATGTGCAAAAAGGGGTTTTCCGCGTTGCCGGCGGCGCTCGGCTCGAACGCGAGGGCCGCATCCGGGTCGCTCACGATGCGCTGGTATTCGGGGTGGAGGCCGATGACATCGGCGACCGACGCTTCGAGGGGGGTCAGTGGGGAGCGCCCCACGTGCTTTGCCCAGGCCTGCGCGTAAGTCAGACGCAATTGCTCGCGGCTATAGTTGCCGAAAAGGCTCACGGGGAAGTCTTGTGCCGGTATTCGCACAGGTCCGCAATGATGCAGGTCGGGCATGCAGGTCGGCGGGCTGTACACACATAGCGTCCGTGCAAAATCAGCCAGTGATGTGCGTCGTTGCGAAAATCCGGCGGTACCACCTTCATCAGCTTATCTTCCACTTCGCGAACGCTCTTCCCCGGTGCGATTCCGGTGCGATTGGCGACGCGAAAAATGTGCGTGTCGACGGCAATCGTTGCGTGGCCGAATGCCGTATTCAGAATGACGTTGGCGGTCTTGCGCCCGACACCCGGCAACTCCTCGAGCGCCTCTCGGGTTATGGGTACCTCGCCCCCGTGCTTCTCCAGCAACAAGCGGCACATTGCGATGATATTCTTTGCCTTGGTGTTGTACAGTCCGATGGACTTGATGTACTTCGACAGCCCCCTGAGGCCCAGAGCCAAGATGGCGGCGGGGGTGTTGGCCACGCGGAACAACTCGACGGTAGCCTTGTTCACGCTCTTATCGGTGGCCTGCGCCGATAGAATCACGGCGACCAGCAATTCGAAGGCGGATTCGTAAAGCAATTCGGTTCGGGGATGCGGGTTCGCCGCTCGAAACCTCAAAAAAATTGCCTGCCGCTTTTGCGGATTCACGGCAGCGCCGTGCGGCGCGCTGCAGTGGCCTTTTTTGCGTCGAGTTGCCGTCGTCTGTCTGCCGCCTGATTCTCGAGCCGTGAGACGTGCGCGGCAAAGCGCTCTCGATTCAGTGCCGGGTGGTTTGTCGCCGGCTGGGGCGCTTCGCGCATCTCGATGCAATCGACTGGACAGGGCGGCAGGCACAGCTCGCATCCGGTGCAACGATCGATCAGCACGGTATGCAGGTACTTTTGGGCGCCGACGATCGCATCGACGGGGCAGGGAGCCAAGCAGCGCGCGCAGCCGATACAGCGATTTTCATCGATCCATGCAACGCGCAGCGGAGTCTCCACACCGTTGAGCGGATTCAACGGCAGCGCCGGACGATGCAGCAACTGCGCCAGCGCATCGATGGTCGCCTTCCCGCCGGGCGGGCACTGATTAATTTGCGCTTCGCCGCCGGCGATCGCCGCGGCATAAGGGCTGCAGCCGCTATATCCGCAACGCGTGCATTGGGTTTGGGGCAGCAATGCATCGATGCGCGCCGCCAAATCCGGCCCAGGTCGACTGCTCATGTCATCTGACGCGCATGCCGGGCGTTGCTCCCGAATCCGGCGACAATGAGAAAATGTCCTTGCCGCCGGGGCCGGCCGCCAACATCATCCCTTCCGAGGTGCCGAAACGCATTTTTCTCGGTTCCAAATTTGCGACCACGACGATGAGTCGGCCGACCAAGCTCGCCGGATCATAAGCCGCACGGATGCCGGCGAAAATCTCACGCTGTCCCAATTCGCCCAAATCGACCCTCAATTTCAACAACTTGTCTGCACCTGCAACGAGTTCAGCAGTTAAAACTTTCGCCACCCGCAGATCGATGCGCAAAAAATCGTCGATGGAAATCAGATTGCCTTCGACGGACGTCGCCGCCGCGAGGGTTGCCGCGTCCGATGCCCCCGCAATCGCCGAGGATGATGCAACGGCCTCGGGCTCAACCAGGCCCGCTACCGCCTTCGGATCGAGCCGGACAGCCAGAGGCTCGTACGCGTTGATGGTCGTGGACAGAAGCGGTCTGGCCGCATCAGACCAAGCCCAGTCCGGCTCTCGAAAGAACGCACCCGCGCGAGCCGACATTTGCGGCAATACGGGCTGAAGATAAATCATCAGCACGCGGAAAAGATTCAAGGCTTGCGTGCAAACGCTTTGCACCTCGGCAACGTTGCCGGGGTCTTTCGCGAGCATCCAAGGCTTGCGCGAATCCACGTACTGATTGGCGCGGTCGGCGAGCGCCATGATGTCGCGGACAGCGCCGGCCGTATCGCGGCCTTCGTAGGCTTTGGCAATCGCTTCGCCCGCGGCCGCAAATGAAGCATACATCTCGCTGTCGGCCAAAGCGTCCGCCAGCTTTCCGGCAGAAGTCTTGGTGATGAATCCCGCGCAACGGCTGGCAATATTCACCAACTTGCCGACGATTTCTGCATTCAGGCGCGTGGCGAATTCATCGAGGTTCATGTCCATATCGTCGATGCCGGAACCCAGCTTGGCGGCGAAGTAATAGCGCAGATACTCGGCGGGAAAATTCTGCAGGTAGCGGCGCGCGGTAATAAAGGTGCCGCGCGACTTCGACATCTTCTGGCCATTGATGGTTAGAAATCCGTGGGTGTGCACGGCGGTCGGGCGGCGCATGGCGGACGCCTGCAGCACTGCAGGCCAAAACAACGTGTGAAAGTACAAAATGTCCTTGCCGATGAAGTGATGCAGCTCCGCGGTCGAGTCCACCTTGAGAAAATCATCGAATTCCAAGCCGGTGCGTGCGCACAGCTGCGTAAAGCTTGCGAGGTAGCCGATCGGCGCATCGAACCAAACGTAAAAATACTTGCCGGGCGCTCCCGGTATTTCGAAGCCGAAGTAGGGCGCGTCACGCGATATGTCCCAATCGCGCAGGCCTTGTGAGAACCACTCATTGAGCTTGCGCGCAACGCTCTCCTGCACGGCGCCGCTCCTGACCCACGCGCTTAAGGGTTTCTCGAAGGCGCTTAACTTGAAGAAATAGTGTTCCGACTCGCGCCAGACCGGAGCCGTGCCGCTGACCACCGAAATCGGATTTTTGAGATCGGCGGGCGTATACGTCGAGCCGCAGTTTTCGCACGAATCCCCGTACTGGTCAGGCGTTGCGCACACGGGACAAATCCCTTTGACGTAACGGTCCGGAAGAAACATATTGGCCGTCTCGTCATAGGCTTGGCGAACGCTGCGCTTTTCGATATACCCGGCGTCTCGATGCATCAAGTACATGCGATCGCACAGCACCTTGTTTTCCGCCGAATGCGTCGAGCCGAAGTTGTCCATGCCGATCAACATGTCTGCGAGATCGCGTTGATGTTCGATGTTGACCTGGGCGATCAGCTGCTCCGGGCTGATACCTTCCGATTGCGCCTTGAGCATGATGGGAGTGCCGTGGGTGTCGTCCGCGCAGACGTAATAGCACTCGTGGCCGCGCAACTTCTGAAAGCGCACCCAAATGTCGGTTTGGATGGTCTCGAGGATGTGGCCTAAGTGCAAAGGCCCGTTTGCGTAGGGCAGCGCGCTGGTGACAAGAATTCTGCGTCGTTGGGTCATGCCAAATTATGC
>JAQGOD010000242.1 GCA_028293775.1 Gammaproteobacteria bacterium | reverse complement strand
TATATTGATCGCAGCGAGATTCTCGAATCCTGCGAGCATTATGTGGTCCCTGCTGCGCTCGGCGAGCGGGCCGGTGTGCTCGGCTGTATCGCTCTTGCAGCGGATGCGGCCGCGGGCATCGCGCCGCGGCCCTAGTCCTGCTTCATGTCCTGCAACATGCGTTTGAGCGCATAGTGGCGATAGCTTTGCAGCGTCAGCCCCTTGATCTCGTTCCAATCGCACGCTTTGGTGACATCGAGCGCGATCCAACCGTGGTGGCCAAAATAAGGTGGAATCCGATAACGCGGATCGGCCGTCAAAAGACCCTGATGGTCGACGCCCACCCAGAAGCCTAAGGTAAATTGATTACCGGCGTAGCGCGCCATGGCAAATGTTTTCTTGCCGGCGAGCCAAACTGGATGACCAAATTGCTTGCCCTCGCTCGATTCCGGAAGACCCAAGCAAATAGCGCGCAATTTCGTCAGCACCGCAACCGCGCGCGGCGATTTCAACGGATCGATTTCCATCGCCGAGGGCGTTTTGGCCGGCGCCTTGATTTGCGGAATCTTGCCGATGCGCGCTTGCAATTCCGAAGGTGCCGATTTCTCGTAAGCTTCGCGTATCAGCGCCGGGATTCTATGCCATTCTAAACCGCGATCCAAAATGACGCCAAGCCAACCGCGGGGCCCGACATAGGGCGGTACAAAAAAATGCTTGGGCTCTGCGAGTACCCTCATTTGCTGAGAATCGGGCAGCGCGTTGAGCCACAAGGCGACGCGTCCGTCACCGTGGTGGTTCACGACATAGGTCGCAAATGTCTTGCCGCGAACCCTGAAATTTGGTGAGCCGTGGGAAATGAACTCTTCAGCTTCCGGTAGCCAGAGGCATGCTTCGCGCACCGCTTGGAAAGTATCGCGTGCCATGGAATCGCTTTGAGGATGGGCGGCCGAATTCGCACGCCGCCCGCATCCTCAAAGTCTTCTATGAGCCTCTGGCCTCAAACCTTCTGTACCCAAACCTGGCACCAGCCGCCCGCGGGCACACTTTTACCGGCGAAGATGGTACAGGCCGCGGTGGCGTCTGTGGGCTTGCCCTGATATTGCGCACACGTGCCGCACTTTTGACCCGGTTTAAATGTCGGATAAGTCTTGGCATCGACTTTGCCGGCATCGTTGACGAAACCCAAGGCTTTCGCCGTCGGATCATTCGGGTCGAGCGGAGGCAGCTCCGCTGCTGTTGCACCGCGGGTGACCAGACCTGCAATCGGCAGAACGGCGCCGGCAATTAGGCCGCTCTTGAGGATGGATCGACGTGAAAGTCTGCGCTGCATATAGGTGCCTCGAATGGCTGGTGGCTGATAGATAGTGAGTACATTTTTCCCCATTTCGAAGCTTTATGCTAAGTAATTTTTTGTTGAGTAATTTTTGCAATCGATTCCCGATCCTTTGGCCGACATCGACAATGGAAGCGGGAATTGCAGTAATGTATTTGCTTCCGAAGGGCGGACGCTCCCATGACAGCACCCAATCTCGACAGCATCAATAATTCCGTAATCAAGTTGCGCGCCGATGTGCCCGAGGACGCGTTTACGGCCGGCATTTTGGGGTCGCAGCGCATTGGTAACGGCGTGGTTATCGATTCGACCGGACTGATCTTGACGATCGGCTACTTGATGACCGAAGCCACCGATGTCTGGTTGACCGGCCCAAACGGCCAAGAGGTCGCCGCCCATCCGTTGGCCTACGATCAAGTGACGGGATTCGGGTTGGTCCTGCCGCTGCAACAACTGGATGTCCCTCCGCTTTCATTCGGCCGTTCGGCAGAGTTGCAGGCCGGCAGCGAGGTGCAGGTAGTGAGCGCCAAGGAATTCGGCGCGCCGCAAGCGGCCCAGGTCGTTGCACGTCGCGAGTTCGCGGGCGCCTGGGAGTATTTGCTCGAGGAAGCCATATTCACGGCCCCTGCCCACCCGCATTGGTCAGGAGCGGCTTTGGTAGATGAGAGCGGCGCATTGGTGGGCGTGGGATCTTTGTTGGTGCGCGAGATCATCGATGGAGAAGAACTCAACGCCAACATGTTCGTGCCGATCGACCTGCTGAAACCCGTTCTGCAGAATTTGCGCTCCGCGGGCCAAGCGGATCGTCCGGCCAGGCCTTGGCTCGGCATTTATGCCGTCGAGTTGGCGGGAAAGGTTTACGTGACCGGCGTGGTCGAGGGCGGGCCTGCGCAACGCGCCGACATTCGAGAGGGCGACATCATCAGCGAGGTCGCCGAGCGCGAAGTGGGTACGCTGCCTGATTTCTATCGGCGCGTGTGGGCAGTGGGGTCGGCGGGCAGTAGCGTACCGTTGACAACGATGCGCGGGGCGACGCAGATACGACTGAATGTGCGCTCCGTCGACCGGGGCGATTTACTCAAGCGGCCGCAAGCAAACTAAGAACTTCGCTTCAATGCAACGCCACACGATCGCCTTGGCCCGCGGGCGAAGTATGCTCGGTGTCGGCGCTGCGACAGGTTCCCTGACCCACCAGTACGACCACCGCGGCACAGGCATCCACTTCCTTGAAGCCCCCGGTGGAGACTTTCCGTAAAGATCCCGTGTCGCGCAGCAGGCGGTAAGCGGCTGCGGCGGACAATCCCGGATTCTTCGCCAGCATCAGCGCGACTACACCGCTGACTTGGGCAGTTGCAATCGACGCTCCGGATGCAAAATCGTAGTGCCCGCCCGGAAGCAAAGTCAGGATCTCCTCGCCGGGAGCGTAGAGCGCGCCGGCAATGCCGGAGTGCGTCTCGGCACTGGCAACTTCGATAATTCCAGGGTGATGCAGCAGTCCGTCCTCGGCGTCAGCCGCACCCGGCGCTGCCCCGACGATCAACACACCGCGACGCTGCCCTTCGCGAATCAGGTCGCCGACCAGAGGGTCATCGGGGCCCGCAAGGCTTAAATTAATCACCTGCGCGTGGGCATCCAAGGCGGCCGTCAACGCGCGGGCCAAGGTGAATGAATTGCAGCGCGCCGCGTCCGCGTCCGCATGCGTTTGCCAGCACGCCTTGTAAATGTATAGCCGGGCACCCGGCGCGATGCCGACAATCCCTTCGCGATTATTGGCAACGGCGGCGATGACCCCGGCCATTTCGGTGCCATGACGGTCGCGGCGAA
>JAQGOD010000162.1 GCA_028293775.1 Gammaproteobacteria bacterium | reverse complement strand
GAGCATCCGGACCGGAACAGCCTCCAAAGAGGCTGGCGCTTTTGCGCACCCGCAGGTCCGGCACCAAGGAGACCGCCATGCCCAATATTGCAAAAGACATGTCCGGATCGCTGGGTCAGGCGAGTCGTGGGATTGGTTAAATTGAGGAACTTCAGCTGCTCTTAAGAACCTGTTTCATTTAAATGAATTCGGGTCCTTGACGTTTGCGGCTGTGGTTCCGATATCCAGTGCAGATCAGCCGAGGGGCATGACCGCGGGCGGCCATATTGTTGCCCGAACATAAGTCCTTGTCTGCTCTCTGGGTGAGGAGAGCTTAACGTGCATTCAAAAGTCATCATTCTGGGAAGTGGACCGGCGGGCTGCACGGCAGCCGTGTATGCGGCGCGCGCCATGCTGGAACCGGTGCTGATTGCCGGCATCCAGCCGGGCGGCCAGTTGACCATCACCACCGAGGTCGAGAACTACCCCGGTTTCGCTGAAGCCATTCAGGGTCCCTGGCTGATGGAGCAGATGCAGGCCCAGGCTGAGCATCTCGGCACGCGCTTCGTGCAGGACACGATCTCTTCCGTCGACCTGGCGCGGCGGCCCTTCACCCTGCTGGGCGATTCGGGCACAAAATACACCGCCGACACCGTGATCGTGGCGACCGGCGCCTCCGCCAATTGGCTGGGCCTGCCCTCGGAGAGCAAATTTCAGGGCTTCGGCGTCTCGGCCTGCGCCACCTGTGACGGGTTCTTTTTCCGCGGCAAGAAGGTTGCGGTCGTCGGCGGCGGCAACACCGCGGTCGAGGAAGCGCTGTTCCTGACCAATTTCGCTGAACGGGTCACCTTGATCCATCGCCGCGATTTCCTGCGCGCCGACAAGACCAACCAGGCGCGTCTCGCCGCCAATGCCAAGATCGACGTGCTCTACGATTCTGAAGTGGTCGAAGTGCTCGGCAGTACAGAGCCGCTTGGCGTCGAGGCGATCGAACTGCGCAACACCGTGACAGGCAGTTTGCACCGGCTGGAGGTCGATGGGCTGTTCGTAGCAATAGGACATTCGCCGGCTACCGCCTTGTTCAACGGCCAGGTCGAAATGGACGAGACCGGCTACATCAAGACGGCGCCGGATTCGACCCATACCAGCGTCGCCGGTGTGTTCGCGGCCGGCGACGTGAAGGACAAGATCTTCCGCCAGGCGGTGACGGCCGCCGGCATGGGCTGCATGGCAGCGCTTGAGGCCGAACGATTCCTTGCGGGCGGCCACTGATGGACTGGGACAAGCTGCGCATCTTCCACTCGGTCGCCTCGGCGGGGAGCTTCACCCATGCGGGCCAGATGCTGACGCTCAGCCAGTCCGCGGTCAGCCGCCAGATCAGCGCGCTGGAAGAAGAGATTACGACTCCGCTGTTCCAGCGCCATGCCCGTGGCCTGACGCTGACTGACGAAGGCGAGATGCTTTACGCCGCTGTCAGCGATGTGCTGGCGCGGTTGGCGCAGGCAGAGGAATCGTTGAAGAACACGCGCGAAGCGCCGCGCGGCATTCTGAAGATCACCTCAAGCCACGGCATCGGCACCTATTGGCTGGTGCCACGGCTTGATGAGTTTTTGAAGGAATGTCCCGAGGTCGAAGTCCATCTGGTGATGGAGGATCGCGAACTCGATCTCACCCAGCGCGAGGCCGATCTCGCCATTCGGATGCGCGCGCCGGTTCAGGCCGATCTGATCCAGCGCAAGCTCTTTACCGTGCATTATCACATGTATGCGACGCGCGAGTACCTCGACAAGAATGGCACGCCGCAATGCATGGAGGATCTCTGCCATCACACCGTGATCGCCTATGGCGAAACGGCGGCGCCGGAAATCCGCGATGTGAATTGGCTGCTCGATGCGACACGGGGCCGGTTGACCGGAAAGGGCCGGGCGATCCGCATCAACAATGTCACCGGAATTCTTTCGGCGACCGAAGCCGGCATTGGCTTGTCGGCGGTGCCGGATTACGTCGCCGCCGAACGGCCGCATCTTATTCGTGTGCTGCCGGCAATCGCGGGGCCGTGCTTCGATGTGCATCTCGTTTACGCGGACGCGTTGCGCCAGGCCAAGCGCGTCGCCGCCTTTCGCGATTTCCTCGTTCGCTCCGCAAGAGATTGGCGTTATTAGGACATCTCATTGCGGGTTTCGACATGTCCCGCATAGGTAGTTTTTCTTACTTGAAGGAAGGGCCACGGCTTTTTAGGATTTCAGCATCGTGGTTTTGCCCCAAGAGCCGCGATGAATGGAGAAGACCTCCAACGGACGTTTCGGTGTTGCACCCCCCGCCGAAATGAGAGCACTAAATGCAGAGCCTATTCGCCGGAGCGCTCCCCTCGCTCCGGCGATTTTTTCTTAAGCCGCAACTCTACGGGTCGCCACCACCTGATCGGCGAGTTTTCCGCTCAATTCCGCGAGATGGTCGAACGTACTCTCAAATGTCGCAACGCCCTGGGTGAGCGAACGCAGGTCGATGATCAGATCAGAGATTTCGGCCAAGGGCATCTGCGCTTCTATCGTGTCC
>JAQGOD010000105.1 GCA_028293775.1 Gammaproteobacteria bacterium | reverse complement strand
GTGCTCGATGCCGGCCGCGCCTACACCCGCAGGGTCACCAACAGCGCCGAACTTGCGGGCCTTCCCAACAATGCCATCGACCGCGCCGCGGCCGATGCGCGCGAAGCCAACCAATCGGGCTGGCTGTTCAAACTCGATCAGCCCACCTACGTGACAGTCATGGCCAGCGCAGAGAACGAACAACTGCGCCGCGACATTTACGAAGCGTGGATCACGCGTGCCTCGGAACTCGGTCCGAGCGCGGGGCGCTTCGACAATTACGCCATCATCGAACAGATCCTGCCGCTTCGCGACGAACTCGCGAAACTGCTGGGGTTTCAGAATTTTGCCGATTACGCGCTCGCCACGCGTATGGCGAAGAGCAGTAAGCAAGTGCTCGCCTTCCTGGACGACCTGGCGCGGCGCTGCAGGCCGGCGGCCCGCGAGGAGTTCATGGATCTGGAAGAGTTTGCCGGCCGCAAACTCAATGCCTGGGACATGGCCTTCTACAGCGAGCGCCTACAAGAGAGCCGTTACAAGGTATCGCAGGAGGCGCTGCGGCCCTATTTTCCGCTGCCCAAAGTATTGGACGGATTGTTTGCACTGACGCAGCGTCTGTACGGCGTGACTGTCCGGCCGCGCAGCGAGGTCAGCGTCTGGCATCCCAGCGTGCGCTTCTATGATCTGCTCGATAAGGATCAGAACGTCGTCGCCGGTTTCTTTCTCGATCCCTATTCGCGCGGCGAAAAGCGCAACGGTGCCTGGATGGACGAATGCGTCGTCGCAAAGTCCTTGCCCTCGGGCACGGCCTTGCCCGTTGCCCAGCTGGTGTGCAATTTCACAGCGCCCGTGGGCGCGCACCCTTCGCAGCTGACTCACGATGAGGTCATCACGCTGTTTCACGAATTCGGACACGGCCTGCACCACATGTTGACGCGCGTTGCCTATCCCAGCATTGCGGGGATCAACGGCGTCGCCTGGGACGCGGTCGAGTTGCCGAGCCAGTTCATGGAGAATTTCGTGTGGCGAGCCGAGGTGCTGCCGCTGATTTCCGCGCACATCGAAACCGGCGAGCCCCTGCCCGTCGACATGCTGCAACGCCTGCTCGGCACGCGCACGTTCAATGCCGCACTCGACACGCTGCGGCAGATCGAACTGGCCACCTTCGACTTTGAATTGCACGCAAACTTCGAACCCAAGGCCGGAGCGAACGTCGCTGAAATTCTGGCCGCGGTGCGCCAGCGGGTGGCGGTCGTACCGCCCGCGCCGTTTAATCGCATGCCGGCGAGCTTTGCGCACATATTCGCGGGCGGCTACGCCGCGGGCTACTACAGCTACAAATGGGCCGAAGTGCTTGCGGCCGATGCCTTCGAGGCGTTCGAGGAAGCCGGTGTCTTCGATGCCAAAACCGCTGCGCGGTTTCGCGAATCCATCCTGGCTCGCGGCGGCAGCGTCGATGCCATGGACGCCTTCGTGCGCTTCCGCGGACGTCAGCCCGACGTGCGTCCGCTGCTCAAGCAGACGGGAATCGCCGCGTGAAGCGGTCGGCCGCCCTGCTGCTGGCACTGCTGGCAGCGAGGGGCGCTACGGGGGCGACCGCCTATGTGAGCGACGAGCTGGTGCTCGGTGTCTATGCCGAGGAGAACAATCAAGGCCAGCGATTGGCGACTCTGCATTCCGGTGCCCGGGTCGAGACGCTGACCCAAAACGGGGATTTCACGCAAGTACGCTTGGGCGACGGCACGACCGGTTGGGTAAGGTCGACCTTTCTCATCACCAAGGAACCCGCGGTGGTTCGAGTCAAGCAGCTCGAAGAAGAACTCGATCGCACGCGCGCCACTACCCCCGCTTTGGCCGAAGCGGCCGCGCGCAGCGAGGTCGAGCGGCTAAAGCAGGAACTGGCGTCCAAGCAAAGCGAGTTGGAGGCGGCGCGGTCCGGCGCCGCATCGCCGGGCGTCGATACGCAGGGCGCTGCGCTCCCCGACTCGGCACCGCCGTCGCTCGTCCGAACTTCCTTGAGCCGATGGCAGGCGATCGTGGGTATCTGCGCCCTCATCGCCGCCATCGGTTTGGGCTGCGGATTTTGGCTTGGCTACGCGACACTGGCGCGACGCATAAGGCGCAAATTCGGCGGCCTCAAAGTCTACTGATCGGAGTTATGACTCATCCCTCAGGGCCAGGTTTACTTAATACTGTGAGCTACGTCCACAAGGAGAAATAGGTCCATGGCGCGCGCGTCGCGATGAGCCTAAACTCCTCGCGATGTACGATCTCCGCCGTAACGATTTTGACGTTGCGAACTCAGTTCAAGTGAGCTCTACCGTCGCGGTCGCGACGGCCGTCCGTGAACTTTTTACAAGTGTCTGGCCCGCTGACGCATTCGACAAGGTGGCCATCGCCTTCGAGGACTTCGACAAGCTCTTCACCGGCCGCATGCCCGGCTATCACGGTGTCGACACTCTCTATCACGATCGCCAGCACTCGCTCGACATGACGTTGGCCATGGCGCGGCTGTTGGTCGGTTATGAGCGCCATGTCGAGAGCCGGATGCGCTTCGGCGTCGATCGGGTGGTGATGGCGCTCGTCACCTCGCTGTTTCATGACGCCGGCTACATTCGCGAATTCAATGACCGGGAACACAGCAACGGCGCGGAGTTCACGTTGTATCACGTGACCCGCAGCGCACGTTTCCTGGCGCGCTATCTGCCCACCATCGGCCTGGAGAATTGGGTGCCGGTGGCCACCCGGATCGTGCATTTCACCGGATACGAGATCAAGCTGAACATGATTCAGCTCGCCGATCCCAAGGATCGAAAGCTGGGGCACTTGCTGGGGACCGCGGATTTGATCGCGCAGATGGCGGACCGCTGCTACCTGGAGAAATGCCGCGATCGCCTTTATCCGGAGTTCGTGCTGGGCGGCGTTGCCGCCACCACGAATGTGGATGGGTCCTTGCGGGTTCGCTACAGCTCCGGACTCGACCTTTTGCGCCAGACTCCGAAGTTCGTGCGCGAAACATTCGTTGCGCGTCTCGAGGGAGAGTTCGAGCACGCCTATCGCCATCTCGAATGCTTGTTCGGCGGTAGGAACCCGTACCTCGAGGCCATTGAACGTAACGTGGGCTATCTGCACCGCGTCTTGCACACCGAGCGCTGGCCCATGCTGCGGCGCAATCCGCCTCTATTTACCACGGCGGACAATCCAATCGGCCACGTGCGGGGTTTGATGCTCGATCGGCTGAAGGAACTCTGGGCCTAAGAGTCCGGGCGGCCCTACGGTAGATCGATGCGCTCCACGTATCGGGCGTGCAGTTCCTCGAGCCGCTCGAGCACGACTTTCTTCCCCTCGAGCGGTGCGCCCTGAAGAGCCGTCCGCAGCACTGCCGGGCTCAACACCCGCCGGGCTTTCTCGGCAATCGGGGCAAAACTCAGGTGCCAGGGCTCGGGCTGGACGCCGGAGCGCTCGCCCCTGAACGGTCGAAAGAATCCGAAGCGCGGGGCATGAATCTCCAGCCACCGATCTAAGGAAGCGAAGGGACCCCCGGCTGCGAATTCATCGCCCGTGAGCTTGATCTGGTAGTGATCGGGGGCGGCGTTGCGATCGACCACATCCAGGTCGGTGCCCCAGTGATGGCGGCTCGCCCCAGGCAGCGCCGACCAGTTCAAAATGGCGTCGACCCGCTCCTCAGGGCTCATGGCGCTGACGTTGAGTTCGGTTCCCTGAAGGTCGAGCATGGGCCTCTCCCCGCTGAACTTGCCGTTCCAGATAGCCAGTTGCCGGTCAAAGTCGCGAAAGCTGCTCAGCGGCTCAAGATCAATCCCGTCCGCCGCCGCAGCGCGGCGTAAATTAAGGAAGGGCGTGACGGCTTGGGCGTGCAACCGGCACTTGGGATCGGGGACCGATGAGATATGGGTGCCTGCCCGCCCCGTCAGCTCCGCTTCGTTCAAGAAGCGACGCCTCGTTGGTGGGCAAATTCGGAAACTTGGTCAAGGACCGCAGCGAAGTTTGCGACTTCCTGTGCGCCGGAAATGGTGTATTGGCCATCGAAAACATAGGTCGGAACGCCGGTGATGCCTAAGACCGCCGCATGGCGCTCGGCGTCGACCACGCCGTCTTGGCCCACCCGGAGGATCAGCGCATTGCGGGCCTCCGCTGCGTTCAGGCCCACTTCGGCCCCCACGCGCACCAGTTCATCGGTGTCGCCGAT
>JAQGOD010000084.1 GCA_028293775.1 Gammaproteobacteria bacterium | reverse complement strand
TCATATCCCTCTCAAAGCTTGTTGTTCCCGGCTGCGATTAGCTTATCGACGCCGCCGTGTGTTGGCGTGGTATCGCCGGGTATATAGACTATTTGAAAAATGGATAGCACCGACATCGATCTGCTCGCCCTCCAAAGCTTCTGCGTTCTCATGGAGGAACGGGGCGTTTCGCGCGCCGCCGCGCGGCTCGGCATCGCGCAATCGAGGATGAGTCGGCAACTCGCGCAATTGCGAGCCTATTTCGCGGATCCTCTGCTGATCTGGGCGGGTGGAAGCATGGTTCCGACGCCGCGCGCGCTCGAGCTCAAGGACGAAGTGCGGCGGGTGGTCGAGACGATGGAAAGGCTTGCGTCTCCGGTCCAAATCTTCGATCCGGCCTCGACAAAAACCACGATTGTCCTGGCGGCAACCGGCTATATGGAACACATCTTCCTTACGCAAGTAATGAACGCGGTTGCAGCGCGTGCGCCTGACGTGCGCATGCAGATCCGTCTGCCCAATCGATTGCAAGACATCGAGGCGCTGGAACGAGGCAATATCGATTTTCTCGTGGGTTGGATGACGACGCCGGCACCGATCCTGCGATCGAGACTTCTATTCAAGGATAGGCTCGTGTGCATCGCTCGCGATGCGCATCCAAGACTTCGCGGCGACGATGGCCTGACTTACGAAAAATACGTCGAACTTCCGCACATTCAATACGACATTCCGGGCAAAACCACGACGCGGCGCCTCCTGCAAGAGCGGCTCGCTCGGGACGGGCATCAGCAGAACATCATGTACCATGTGCAAAATTGCATTACGGTTGCCGAGGTGGTCGCGAATTCGGATGCAATCGCGACATTGCCCAGAAAGTTCGCGGTGCGCTGTCTCAAGCAATATGGCCTGAAGATTTTCGAGCTGCCGTTCAGTCTTCCGGCCATGCAGAATCGCGCCTATTGGCACGAGTGCATGCACTCCGACCCGCGCAACCGTTGGTTCCGCGGTCTTCTGGCGGACATAGCGAGGACGATTTGACGCAGGAGCTCAAGGCGTGGCCACACGTTTGACGGCAACGCTGATGGAGAAAACCAACAGCGCGGTTAGAAGCGAGACCGAGCCCGCGAGAAGAAACAGCGCCGGCGTGGACAACCCTGCCGCAATGAGTGTGCCGCCGATCAGGGGACCCACCACCGCTCCAACCCTACCGGAACCGAGTGCACAGCCGACGCCCGTGGCGCGCAGGGAAGTGTCGTAAAAGTTCGCGGCCAGGCCGATGATGCACATCTGCGCTCCAACCGCGAGCATGCCCGCCACAAAGGCGGCGACGAGGAGTTCCAGGCCGGAATGTCCCACCAACCCAATCAGCGCAATACCGAGACCCCCTAAGCCATAGGACAGGGCGATGGGCTTGATGGGGCCAAAGCGATTGCACAGTTTTCCAATGACATAGCAGCCAAGGATGCCGCCCACATTCAAGGCCGAAACCGCGAGGACGGCACTCTTGATGTCAATGCCGGCCGCACGCGCGACGAGCGGCAGCCAGCTCACCATGAAGACGGTCAATAGAAGGCTGAAGAATAACGCCGCCCAGAGCAAGGCAGTGCCCATCGCCCGTCCCCCGGCGAACAGCCGTGCGACCGAGGAGCGTTGCAAAACGGGCAACTGCACGACTTTTCCGTTCCACTTGGCCTGACAATGCATCTGCGCCAAAATTTTCTCGACACGGCCGTAATCGCCCCGCATCGCCAAGAATCGAACCGACTCGGGCACCAGCCATGCAAACACGGGCAACAAAACGAGCGGGAAGATGCTGCCGACGTAAAACACGCTTGCCCAACCGAAGTGCGGGACCATTTGCGCCGAAACCACGCCGGCCAGCACCGAACCCAACGGAAACCCACAGTACATGAGCGCCGTGATGTTGGCCCGTATGGCCTTGGGTGAATATTCGGAGGTTATCGCGATTAGTCCGGGCAACGCTCCCCCCATCCCAAAACCCGCGACAAATCGCACGGCGATCAGAGCCGAGAGAGAGGTCGTGAAAGGCGTCAGCAAAGAGACGCCGGCGAACAACAGGATTGCGGCCACCAGTACGGGTTTGCGGCCAAAGCGATCGCCGGCGCTCCCGAGGGTCAGAACGCCGATGAGACCGCCGAACAGTCCGATGCCGAAAACCGCTCCAAACGATGCGGGCGCGATATGCCAGTCGGCGGCGATCGCGGGTGCAACCATTCCGATGACTTGGGTGTCGAAACCGTCGATCATCACCATAATGGCGCAGAGCGCGATGACTAGGACTTGGAAGCGGCCCAGCCGACTCGAGTCGATGACAGCGTCAAGATCGGTTTCTGCGGCCACGCGGTTCTCTTCCGTCACGGTCAGAACTTGGCGCCAACCCTGATCCCATACGTTCGCGGCGCCGCGTAGGCAGCGGCAACTGCCGTGGGCGCTTGGTTGACGCTGATCGGATAGATGACATTGGTAAGGTTCTTGCCCCACAGGGTCACGCTGTATCCATCCCGGGACCAGGCAACGGATCCGTTCAAGAGGCCGTACGCCGACTGCTTGTACTCGTTATTTGGAGCGTAGTAGTAGCCTGAGTTGGCGGATTCGTTCAGGTTGAGATGGAGTTCGCCGGCCATCACCGGGTCACGGTAGTCAACGTTGACGATGCCGGATGCGCCGGGCGTCTGTGGAAGCTCATTGCCATTCGCGGACCGGCTGCAAATGGTGGGATATGCCTTCGGACAACTCAGGAAGAAATCCGCTGCGGGGAAATCCGTGAATTCGTCGTGCTCCAACTCGATGCCGCCGGTGACTGTCAGACGCTCGGTAACCCTCAATGTTGCGTCGAGGTCGAGTCCGTAGAGGACTGCTTTGCCGCCGTTGTACACCTGCGGAGTGCCATTCACGAAACGCGATACTTGAATATTGGCGTAGTTGTAATAAAAAAACGCGCTGTTCAGCGTCAGGCGCCGTTCGAGGAATTGTGTCTTGAGGCCCAATTCATAGGCATCGAGCTTTTCGGGCTGGTAAGCCGGAATCGTCGGCGCAGTCACGTTGTATCCACCACTCTTGAAGCCGCGGTTGAAAGAAATATAACCGAGGACGTCGCTGGTGAAGCTGTGGTCTAGAGCCAGTCGCCAGGTGGGCGTATTGGTTTTGACGCTTGGGTTCACGTTGGCCAGGGTAACCGGGGTCACGCCGTTGAGGTATCCGGTTTCCTGCCCAAGGAGTTCGCGCTTCTCGCTGGTGTAACGCAAGCCCACGGTGAGCTTGGTATTGGCAGCCAACTCCTGCGTGGCCTGCCCATAAACCGCCAAAGAATCCGTTTTCTCTTCGGAATTGTTGTAGATGTGCGTAACCGGCTTCGCAGGATTGACCGCCGGTCCGCTGAAGTAAAGATTCTGCGGAAGAAAGCCGTCGTGCGCCCTGTAATAATAGATGCCCGTCAGCCAGGTGAGGGAAGATTGTGTTTTAGAAAGGAGTTGCAGCTCTTCGGTCAGCTGA
>JAQGOD010000064.1 GCA_028293775.1 Gammaproteobacteria bacterium | reverse complement strand
AATCAAGCGTGCGGGACCAGTCGAGCCAGTCCAACTCATCGAGTGCTGCCTTCGCGGCCGCCTCATCGCGCGCCGCAACGCCCATGGCGGCAAGCAAGGCTTGCCGCGTAGCAGGGCCGGCAGGACGCAGTTCCCCGTGTGCATCCGTGAACTCGCTTTCAATTCCACAGCGCTGCGCGAGTTGTGCGGTTGCACTGGTAGGCGGCGAGTCGCGAATGCCCAACGTTACCTGGCTATTGCGGAGGCGCGACTTTCAATAGATTGGTGACCTTGCCCTTGCCCGCGACTTCTTCGGCCTCCGCGCCGATGACGTCTTTCTCATGAGCGTCGCGCACCACTCCGTTGAGCGTCACGGCACCGTTGACCGCAACGATCTTGACGTTGTGTGCATAGGTCGAGAGCGCCTTGTCCCCCATGACCCTTTGGCGAATCGCCTGCGTCAAATTGACATCCGAGGCATTGTTGGCCTGGCCATCTGCGGTACTCGACTTGTCGGTCGAATTGACCGGATTGACATTGGTCTTGGTGTTGTCTGGCGGCGGACTCTGCGCTTGCGCCGCCGCGGTAAACCCAAGCGAAAGCGCCAGGCTTAAAAGGGCTGCCGTTTGTCTTTTCATATAAAACCCCTGAAAAAAATTCGATGTGAAAACCCAAGGGGCCTTTTAAGACCCCCTAGATGGTTGCTCAGCCAACCCTAGCCTGTGGCCGTCTTCGGCGAGCTCGCCTCGCTTGTCGAGGAGATATCCTCGGCGCCGGTCTGCTTGAGCAGATCCTTCGCGCGCGTTACCTGCTCCGAGGTTTCGGAATGCACGGATAGCAAAGTGCCACCGTCCTTCACGCGCCCCTCGTAGCGCTTCGCTTCATACTCGGGAATACCCATGCCCACCAGAGCTCCCACCAAACCGCCCACGGCGCCACCCACGCCCAAACCCGCGAGTCCCGCCATGATGGGTCCGGCAGCGATGAAAGGTCCGATCCCCGGGATGGCAAGGGCACCGATGCCCGCCAGCACGCCCAGCGTTCCGCCGATGACGCCACCGGTGGTCGCACCGACCGTGGTGCCTTCCGGCGCCTTGGTGTCTTTGTGATGCGCGAAGTCCTTGGTGCTGCGCGTGTCGGGCAGCAACACAGAAATCGCCGAGCTCGAAAATCCCGCGGCGATCAGCGTGTCCACTGCACGCTCAGCCTCGGTTGCGGAACGGTAGATGCCAAAAACTGCCGTATTTTTACCAGCCATAAATGCTCCCTAATATAGGTTAACGTCGGCAACACAACGCCGCCGATTGCGTCGGAGCATTAGGCTTGGAATGACGAGAGGTATCTGTCAGCCCTGGCGCTGTCCGTCGGTCAGACAACGCGACAGGTAGGCCTGCCTCAGATCGGCGGCGGTCGGGCGATGAGATTCTCGATTTGCTCGGGGTCCACCGGCTTCGTGAGGTGAAAATTAAAGCCCGCGACAAGTGCCAAGCGCTTGTCCTCTTCATTGCCCCAGCCGGTGAGCGCGATCAGAACCATCTGCTGTCCCCAGGCTTCTTTGCGGATTGCTTGCGCAACCGCGTAACCATTGAGTTCAGGCAAGCCTATGTCCAGAAGCACGACGCGGGGACGCAGCTCTGCCGCCAAGGCCAGCGCTTGAACACCATCGTGGGCGAGGGACACTTCGTGTCCCGCAAGCTCGAGCAAACACCCTAAAGTCTTCGCGGCATCGACGTCATCATCCACCACCAAGATGCGGCCAGCCGTGGTCTGTACCGCACGGACGGGTTTTTCTATTTCCATGGTGCTGGCCGCCGCTTGCGGCAGGGGTAACCAGACTTTAAATTCACTGCCCTGCCCAACGCCATCGCTGAAGGCGCGCACCTCCCCGCCGTGCAATTCGGTCAGACCTCGGACCAGCGCGAGCCCGATACCAAGACCTCCCTCGGAACGATCGAGGGTGCTTTTTACCTGCGAAAACATGTCGAAAATCGATTCAAGCGATTCAGGTTCAACACCGACGCCGGAGTCTTTCACCGCGATACTGACGCCGGATCGCTCACGCCGGACGGACAATTCAATGTGTCCTCCAAGGTCCATGTATTTGGCGGCGTTACACAACAAATTCGAAAACACTTGCGACAGCCGCAATGGATCCGCTTCCACCTCGATGGGGTCAGCGCCTAGCAACACCTGCACAGAGTGCCCGCGGGCATCAATGAGCGGGCGCGCCACTTCCAGGCTGGCATCGATAATGGAAGATAAAACAATTCGTTGTTTATGCAGCGTGAGCTGGCCGCGGGTGATCTTGGACACATCCAGTAAATCGTCCAGCAGACTTGCCATCCTCTCGATCTGACGGTCGATGATGTTGGTCGCCCACTCGCGCGTGTCGGCATCGGCGCCGCGTGCACGCAGTACTTTCGAGGCATTGCGCACGGGAGCCAAGGGGTTTCGAAGTTCATGGGCGAGAGTCGCGAGGAATTCATCTTTGCGCCGATCGGCCTGGCGTAGAGCATCCTAGGCAGCGAGTTGCTCTGAGATGTCCGTGTTAGCGCCGAACCAACGAATGACGCGACCCGTCGAGTCGCGCAAAGGAACCACACGGGTAAGAAAGCTACGCTGCTCACCGGACGCACTCTTAAGTGGAAACACCATTTCGAAGGCCGTGCCGGTGGCCATCGATTCACGCCAGCGCTCGAGCACCTGAGGAAGCACATCCGGATCATGCACCGCCTTCCATCCCTCGCCTTGCATCTGCTCCGCGGTGGTGCCGGTGTATTCATACCATCGGCTGTTATACCAAAAGGCTGCGCCGCTCTCATCCGCCATCCAGCACAGCGTCGGAATGTTCTCGGCGAGCGTGCGAAAGCGCGCCTCGCTTTCGGCGAGCGCCGCGGTGGCGAGCACCCTCTCGGTAACATCCATGCCTTCGACGAGGATCCCGGTAATTGCGCCGCCCGCGTCTTTGATCGGCTGGTAGACGAAATCGACGTACCGTTCGTTGACTGCACCTCCGACCGTGACTTGAACGGCATACTTGGCGCCGCTAGCCGCGTAGGGCTGCCCGCTGCGATAAACCTCGTCAAGAATTTCCAAGTACCCTTGGGCTACCGCATCCGCGAGTGCTTCAGCGACCGTGCTTCCTATGACGTCGCGATCGCCAATTAGTAGCCGATAGGCGGGATTGGCTAACTCGATGCGATGCTCAGGTCCTCGCAGCACCGCCATGAAGGTGGGGGCCTGTTCAAATAGCTCGGCAAATCGCTTCCCTTCTTCGGCGGACAGTCTGGCTGCCAATACGTGAGAAGTGGTTTCACGGCAGATAACAAGAACGCCGCCGACGCCGTGGGGCGCCATTTCATCATCGATCGGCGAATAACTGTAGGTCCAGTACACCTCTTCGAGCTTGCCGTTGCGAGTGATGGGAACCCGTGCGTTTTCGAAGGAAACAGATCCGGCGCCCGACATCACGTGTTCGATCTGAGGCCCAATGATGGGCCAAATTTCCCGCCAGACATCCCTCGCGGGGCGCCCTATTGAGCTCGGATGGCGTTCAGGACCAATCGACTGACGATAGGCATCGTTATAGAAGCACAAGAGGTCCGGACCCCACCAGACG
>JAQGOD010000472.1 GCA_028293775.1 Gammaproteobacteria bacterium | reverse complement strand
CCGAACTGCATGCGCTCGACGTCGTGCTCCTCGGGAGATACGAATATCTCGCCCAGAACTCGAAACTGATGGACGGCCGCAGCAAACAGAATGTCGGCGTTGACATAGGTGTCATCGTCTTTATCGGCATGCGATTGGCCGCTGCCGGCCATGGCCTCTGCCGCATAGAAGACTTCGAATACATTTGATCCATGCTCGTGATCCGCCCATGCGTGCGGCGCCATACACAGACCGTAGACGCTGTACGCCAATAGCGCACGGAAGGATGTTTTCAGCATTCCAGTGTTCCGGCAGGGGTTTTGAGGTTTACCGCGATGTTTTTGTGTTTCCACCGCGGACGATAGCGCTGTTGTCACAAGCGCTGCGCCCGTCCGGCGCTCTTTACGCGCCCTTAGGACCCAATCGAGTCATCGCGTAGCGATGATCGGTTGTTTTAATTGGCGGCTGCGGCCAGCCGCGTAAGGCCGCCCGTAAAACCGCCCGTAAGGCCGAATGGATCTTGGCTGGTCATGCCGTTGCGGATGGCGTACATCGTGATCGCCGCCGCGTTGTGCAGCTGCAATTTACGCATTAGATTGGAGCGATGCTTTTCCACCGTCTTCGGGCTTACGCCTAGCTCCCGCGCAATCGCCTTATTCGAATTGCCGAGCGCGATTCGCGTGAGCACTTCTCTTTCCCGTCCAGTGATGAGTTGCGCGGCAGCGGGCGCGGACACCGGGCGATTACCCGAAAAGTGGGCGGTGAGAAGGTGAGTTGCGGTTGAGTTACAAATGAATTGGCGGCCGGCGGCCACCGCGCGAATCCCGGATGTTAGCTCCGATAAATCGGCAAGCAACTCAATAAAGCCGTTGGCTCCCGCGTGCAGCGCCGCACGTACACAGTCTTGCGACTCCAGCGCCGACAGCACGATGGTTTTGCATGACGGCACGAGACGGCGGGTCTGCGCTAAGAATTCCGCCACTGACGCGCTGCCAAGGTCCCAATCGGTGAGCAGCAAATCAGGTTGCAATTGCGGAATCGAAACCAATGCGTCTGAGACATTGTCGAAGCTGCCGATGACGGAAAAATCGCCTTGTTTTTGCAGCAGGATCTCCAAGCCCTCCCGCAAAACCTCGTGTCCCTGCACGAGAACAATGCGAAGCTTCGGCTTGAGGTCGAGAGAGTCCCCACGCGATACGAAGTGCGATAGTGCTTCGCTGCCAAACTTCATTTTTTCTCCCTAATACGATTGGTCGGGCACAGGTGTCGCCGTTTGGCGAATTCTAGATACCTGTTGGTACCAGATACAAGGCTTCAAAGGGATAACTGCTCGATCCGGTGCGCTTTAGGTGCGTCTTTTACTCAGAATTGCGACTTACTTCACATTTGATGTCCGATTCTGTCAAATGCGTCCGGGAAGACCCGATTGACGGACGATGAGGGCGGATCTAGTGCAGCGCCTGACCTCTTACCAAGACTTGCTCCACGGCACGCACCAATTCCGCCATTTCAAATGGTTTGCTCAAGACGTAATGCGCACCGGCGCGTTCGGCGGCGGCCAGGAATGCGGTGGTTGTGATGGCGTTCGGCCTGTAGGACTCGATTCCAAAATTCCCGCCGCCTGACATCGCGATAATTCGGACGTCGGGAAAGTCCTTGAGAATGGTCCGAATGGCCTCCACGCCGTTCACCTTGGGCATGATCAGGTCGGTAATGACCACGTGCACCGGCTCGCGACTCAGTTGATTGACCGCCTCCGCCGCATCGGCACTGGTGCGCACGCCATACCCGGCCAGCTCCAGAAGATGCCGGATGGCATCTCGGACGTCCGCATCATCATCGATGACTAATACCTGGTGCATGGGGCTCGGCGCGCTTTGCGCGCGCTCTTGAAGCCTTGAAGTTGCTTAAATGGTCCTGGCGAACGGGTTGCGGCGCCGGCCGAGCATGACCAGCAGTCCCCCCATGAGCAGTGCGACACCGCTGGCGGCGGAGGTCGGATCAATCTCCGGCGCAGACACGGCGCTTTGTTTGATCGACATCGGTCCGACGGTCAGCTGGGAGAAATTCTGCGTGACGGCGCCGCCGACGTACTGGGTAAAGGACAGCGTCAGGCCATCTTCGAAATCCGCGTGCCCGGCGCTCAGAGGCGCGTTGGAGAGCGCGGTGTCCAGGTAGAGCGTTACGCCCGAGTAGGCCAGCGTCACGAACGACACAGCCCCGGCGATGCCCGTGAAATCGGCGCCGACCGTATCGCCGCCAGCCATGACATAGCCGGTGACTCCGACGTCATTTAGAATTTCGATCGCGTTGGTGCTGACGCCGAACGCCGATGTCTTGCCGCCGAACTTGTAGCTCGCCGACTGCACCGCTGAAAGATAGCTCTCATCGCCCAGCGACCCGCTGCCCAGCGTCGCCGTATCCACGGCAAAATTAAAGGTAAACGATTTGCCCACCGCTGCTCCCAACAAGGAGTGCGGCAGCAGCGCGGATGAGTTGTCTACGTTCTCGATTACACCGGTGGCGGAGTAGTTGATGATATTCGCCTGCGCAGTCATGGCCGCCAACAGCCAGGCTCCGGCAAAAGGCAGAATTCTGGAAGCGCGATTCAGTGTCATTATCTTTTCCCCGAAGTGGTGTAAGCGCGGCCAATGTTGCTTTTTGGCAAGAGGTGGGTCAAGGCGCTGTCTACATAATGACCGTAGGGGATGCTGAGTAGGAAAGACTGTAGCGAGAAATCGCTCTCGCATCGCGCAAATAGAGCGATCTGCTCGTTTGACACGCCACCTCCACTACGGCGAGGATGCACCACAAATCTGCCAAGGGGTGACATATGACAGGACAGTTCGTCGCAGGGCGCGGTACCCAACTTGTTGCGCTTGCCGCGCTGCTGGGAGCCTGCGCACCGGCGCTCGCTGGCGCTCCGGAAAAGCCGCCTGTTGCTGTTGAGGTGGGTAGTTACGATGTCGGACTCATGCTGGGCAACCAACTGGAGCATGACGGCGTCAATAAGACCATTTCCGTCGACGCACTGGTCCGCGGCATGAAGGACGCGCTCGGTGGGCGGGCCATGAATCCGGAAGAGCGCGAGGCGGCGCAACGATTCGTGCGCGATGCGCGCGAGGGACTGTCGGAAAAGAACCGCGCATTGGCCAAAGAATTTCTCGAGCGCAACGGCAAGGTGCCCGGCATCGTGACAATGCCCTCGGGATTGCAATACCGCGTACTCGCGGCCGGGGATGCGTCGGGAAAATCGCCATTGCCCACCGACCAGGTCACGGTGCGCTACCGCGCCAGTCTCGCCGATGGGACCGAGTACGATCGGTCCGACACCCACGATCGCGCCGCCACGTTTCGGGTCAATAGTGTCTTCAAGGGATGGCAACAGGCTTTTCTGGCCATGAAGCCGGGTGCGAAATGGCAGTTGTTTGTTCCGCCCGAATTGGGCTACGGCAACAACTCGCCGCCGATGGTCCCGCCGGGCGCGCTGTTGGTGTACGAGATCGAGTTGCTCAAGGTCGAGCCCGCCGCGCCGATGGATCCGAACCCGAAGCACGCGGCCGCCCCCCACTGACCCTAAGGCGTTAGCCACTCGCTGTCGACTACCATCGCTGCGTTTCCCGTCACGTCATAGCGCGTGAGGAAACCGCCTTTGGAAGCAAAGCGTTGGTGTGGGCCGAGCGCCAACCGCGGATAGTAGCCCGTGAGCAGACGGTGCTCGACGGTGTCCTCCAGGCGCTCGATGAGATAATCGGGCACGAAGGCGTCGACCATGTGCTGCAGGGTCTCAGCCAACAGGCCGCACGCCAGGTAGGTGTCGACTTGCACCTGTTCAGCGATGACCGGGATATTTCGAATCCGAAACCAGCCCAGGGCATAGTCCACACGTACGCGTCGGCGATTCGCCGAATCCATCGGGTAAGCCATGCGGGCATGTTCGCGCCAACTCGTTGGCAACGGCGCCGCGTCGAGGCCGCCCATCAGACCCGACAAGTACACCGGACCCAGGGGCGCTGCGTCGCCTTGAAGCCCCGATAAATCCTTGGGCCGCAGCCAGAGCACCAGCGCCTCGCCGGCCGGCGCGCGCACCGCTTCGGCGAGCGCCTTTTGCGCGGCATCCTGCTTAATCGGGTGCCGCGAGACCGCGACTCCCTGAGCCTGCAGCTGCGCGGCCAGGTAGTTGGCGGCGGCTTCGCCGACATCACCGGCGCGATAAACTAGGTGCGCACGCTTCGCGGGGTTCCCCGCGTCCGCATCGCTCCTGAATCCGGCGGCGATCAGGTCGGCCTCAAGATATACGCCGCGCGAGAAGTACAGCGTGTGGAAATTCTGGTCTGCATCCACCGGCGGCTCCTCGAGGTTCGGAAACAGGCAGGGCAACGCGCGGCGCTCGCAAAACGCGGCGACCGGGCTCCAGTTCCTGCCGCCGAGTCCTGAGAGCACCGCAAACACCGGTTGCTCGGCCATTTTTCGCTCCAGCTGCGCGTCCCAGGTATCGGGCGTCCCAGTCAGTTCCCAAACATGCAGCACCCAGCGCCGATTGACCTTGAACATGGAGCGCACGTGCGCCGTCGCGCCCGACGTGACCATGGTCTGCGCGCTCGCTCCGCGCGGCGCGATATTGCGGTCCTGAACGAACTGCTGCAGCACATCGAGCATGCCGCGCCGTTTTGCAGGATCCGCGTCCGGCGTAATGATGGTTGCGAATTGCAATTCGACCGGCGACACGCCAGGCACCCTGCGATGATCGAGCGCGCGCAAATGCATGATGAGGGCATTGAGGTCGGCCGCATCGAAGTCAAATCGCGGCATCAAGTAGCTAAGCGTGCGCCCTTGCGAATCGATTCCTTCGCGCAGCGCGCGGGCCAGGGTCGCTTCGGTGTAGGGCGCGCGGGCGAGCCGTTCACCTGGAATATAAGGCAGTTGCATATCCTGAGCCGCATCGTGCGCATCGAATAGAAAACCACCCGTTATCGGCGGAATGATGCTGCGTCCTTCTTTGGCTCCTAGGCCGCTGCGACGATGGCAATTGACGCAGGCGGCCGCCTGACCGTGCGTGGGCTCAGCGTTTTCACGCGTGGCCGTGAGCGGCGCACCCGAGCCTAAAATGCCTTTCAAATAAATCGCCTCGCCCACGGGAGAGTCGACAGGACCCGCTTCAGCCGCGCGCGGTTTTGCGAGAAGTTGCACGCAAGGCAAAAGGAGCCCGATCACGAGCAATACGATCGCTTGCAAGCGGCCGGGCATATCGGTCAGTTGGCGGGAATGCGCACGTGGCCGCCGCGACGCATCGGCACGGTGGGCGGCATGAAAGTTCCGTCGTCGAGTTTCGGATTCACCAAAATCTTCGCGATCACGAGTTTGTCCGCCGCCTCGGCGCCGACGCCGGTTTCGATGCTGCGCGGGACTTTAATTCCGTCTACCGTCGCGTAATCGCGGTAGTAAACCGACACCGGCGCGCCGGGCTTGAGCGGATTGGTCGCCGGCCTATCGCATCGTATATCGAGATTGGTTTTGGTGTCGATCCACACTTTGCGCTGCGCGCCGGACGGCAGGATCAAGGACAACCGGTAAGCTTTGCGACCGTCGATCATGTCGATGCCATCGAGGTCGGCCGTGACGCCTTTTGCTTGATAGTCGATCAGCGGTCCGTCGATGACGAACTCGGTGCGCGAGAAATTCACTTCTTCCGGTGCAAAGGACTTGGTTTCCGGGCGGCCGTCCGCCGCAGGACGGACTTTCCAGCCATGCGAGCCGTCGAAGATACGCGTGAAGTCGTTGGCCTGTTCCCTCAATTCGAAGCGCGTCAGGTTCGGGCGCTTCAGCTGCATCGCAAACGGGACCGACTGCCCGGGTTTGGACGTGCGTTCGAGATGCCCGAGCCAGGCCATGGTTTCGACCTTACGCCACGCTTCGATCCCGCCGCGCGCGGCGACATTACGCTCGATCACCTCGGCTGCGGTCGTGGCAAGCGGCGGCGCGGCCGCGCCATGGCCGGGTGTCGCCGAGGCAGCGCCCGCGCTCACGCTCACAGCGATGCACGCCAGAACGCACGCAATTCGCCTCATGTTATTTAGGCTTCGCAACCGCCGCGGATTGCGCCGTAAGCTGCGGCTTCTGGAACAAGCCATCGTCAATTGGCTCATTCACAGCGACTCGGGTAATCGTCATTTTGTAGCTCTGCTTATAGCCCTCGACGCTCGTTTCCTGGGTATGCGGCACGTTCAAACCATGCTCGCTCTTGTAGTCGCGAAAGTAGACGGCGACATTGTGCATTTTGCCGTCCATTTTGCGCGGCTCGCCCTCCATCTTCAGCTCCAAGAAACTCCCCGAGTCGATCCAAAGATTGCGCTTGGTGCCGCCCTTGAGCGTCAGAAGCAGCTTGTAGGCCGGATGTCCCTCGATCACATCGGTGCCGGCAAGCTTCACTTGCGTTCCCTTGGCGGCGTGATCCATCAGCGGAGGGTCGAGGTCCTGCTCCGCCGCCGTGGCGGCCTTGGTTTCCGCCGGCGTGTATGCCTCGACCTCGTTGCGATTCAGGAAGGGGCGCACCTTCCAACCTTGCGCGCCGTCGAACACCTGCGTCGAGGTTTGGTCCTTGAACACGATCTCAAGCCGGCTCTTATGCGGTCGCTTCTCTTTGAGGATGTACGGCAACGCATGATTCGGCTTGCCGCCCGCGTCGATGTCACCGGCCATGACGAGGGTCTTGGCATCGTGCCAGGCTGGAAGGCCGCCGCGCGCGGCGATGTTGCGTTCGATGATCTGCTCGACGCTCATATTGGCGGGTGCGGCGCTCACCGAGCCGACCGTGGCGGCCAAGGTGGCCAGGCACGCCGCACGAATGATAATGGGTTTCATAATAGTCCTCTCAATAGGTGGGGTCACTCGACGAGCAACCCGTCGGCGTGGAATTTTCCGATGATGACATTGACGCGCTCGCCCGGGCGCACCAGGTTGCCCTTGTTGGAAAAGACCATCCAATAGTCCTTGTTAGCCTCGCTGCCGCCGGATTGGCGCAACATGCCAATTTTCTCCATGTTGGGAACTTGCAGCATAGCATTGCTGCGCGGCGCGAACAGATACGGCGTGAGCGCATGATCGCCGAGCGCCTTGGCGAGTTTCGGCTCCACTACGCGGTACGAAAAGCGAATGAGGTTGCCTGAATTGGTGGAACTTACCTTAAGTTGGTCTACGCCCCACTCAGCGGGATATAGCTGCCGGGCCTTGTCGCTCAATTTCATGCGTGGGTAAGGCGATTTCTTCAGCAGCCGGCCCGGCGCCGGGGTTCCACTCGACTTGGAAGCGAGCGCGCGGACATTGCCGCCGAGTGCCACCGTCAACGCGAGGCCCACGGTCAGAAGAATGATCAGGCGCATTTACTTCAACCCGCCATGCGGCTTATGGGGTCTGCCCATGCCCTGGACCCGCGTTGGTGCATGGCCCGCCAACGACTGCCCTGCGCGAGCATGTTGCGCGGCAGCGCGCGCATACGGAGAGATGGCGTGCACCGGTGCCCGCGCGCCGGTGAGTGCCTTAGGCGCGGCAGCAGCAGTAAGGATTCCTGGCGTTGCGAGCAGCGCGATCAGTGCGATTACCATGCCGCCTACCGGAATGGGTCCTTTCGTTCCTCTGTTCATTTGGAAGTACCTCCGTTTGAATTTCGAGTCAACTCCATCCACTTGCTGACGTCAGGTGAGGGCCTTTTCGCGCTCTGCGGCTTGGGTGGATTGTAACGCTCGAGCTGCTTAGGTTTGAGAATGCCGCGAATCTGGTCGGCCGTGTGCTCCTCCACGGCGCGCGTGGCCGGCGCCCGCTCCGCCGGCAACAACGCCGGATCACGCCAAATTTTTGTGACGGCCGCGCGCTGCGCTTCCAAGATGATGAGCAACTGGCTGCGCTGCCGTGGGTCGAGATCGAGAGCCTTTGATAGTGCATCGACGCGGCGCTCGAGCGTGGCGTGCCCGGCCCGCGCGCCCGATACCTCCGCATGACCCGCTTGCGCAACACCGAGCGCTGCGATAGCGAGCGCCGCCCAAACCGCAGCGCCAACCCACCTTCGCA
>JAQGOD010000459.1 GCA_028293775.1 Gammaproteobacteria bacterium | reverse complement strand
TCGAGCTTATAGAGCGTGAGATTGATGCGGTGATCGGTCACCCGACCTTGGGGGAAATTATAGGTGCGGATCCGTTCGGAGCGATCCCCGGAGCCCACCTGGAGCTTGCGCGACTGAGCTTGAGCGCTCTGTTGTTTCTCCCGCTCCGCCGATAACAGTTTGGCTTTGAGCAGCGACATGGCCCGAGATCTATTCTTGTGCTGCGATCGTTCATCTTGGCATTCCACGACAATCCCGGTGGGCAGATGCGTGATGCGGATGGCGGAGTCGGTTTTGTTCACATGCTGACCGCCGGCTCCGGAGGAACGATAGGTGTCGATGCGCAGGTCCGCGGGATTCACCTCGACGGCTTCCACTTCCTCCAATTCCGGCAGGATGGCCACCGTGCATGCCGAGGTGTGTATGCGTCCTTGCGCCTCGGTCGCCGGTACTCGCTGCACGCGATGCGTGCCGGATTCGAATTTGAGCAAAGAATAGGCACCGCGTCCGATGATGCGGCTGATGATTTCCTTGTACCCGCCGTGCTCGCCCGGACTTTCGCTCAAGACCTCGACCCCCCAACCCTTGGATTCGGCGTAGCGGGTATACATCCGGAATAAGTCGCCGGCAAAGATCGCGGCTTCATCGCCGCCCGTGCCGGCGCGCACTTCCAGAAAAATGTTGCTGTCATCGTGCGGATCCTTCGGCACCAAGAGGCGCTGCAGTTCGAGCTCTTCGCCCAAGATGCGCGGATTGAGATCAGCCAGCTCATCCTCGCCCATCGCACGCGTGTCCGGATCCTTGTCGGCCGCCAGTTCCTTGGCGGTGTCAGCGTCGCCCTCGAGCGCGAGGAAGCGCCGATAGCGCCCCACCAAATCCTCCAATCTCGAGTATTCCATCGAGAGCTCGCGGAATTGGTTCTGCTTGGAAATGACGCCGGCGTCGGATAGCAGGCGGCTGATTTCCTCGAAGCGTTCGTCGAGTTTTTCCAGCTTGCGCCGGATGGAGTCTTTCATATGGCCGCGAATTATAGCGGCCTTGAGGATTAATGCCGCTCGCGTTCTTCCGTCAGAAGCCTGGTAATGGCCTCCGCCAGTTCCAAATCAGCCAATTCCGAGGCTTGGCGCAGCGCCTGGGTGGGACCGTGGAGGAGCCGATTCGTGAGCGTATTGGCCAAATATTCGATCACTTCGTCCGCGGATTTGCCGGCCGCCAACGAGCGCCGTGCCTGCTCCACGGACAGCCTTCGGATCTCGTCGGCCTGCCGGCGAAGCACGCGGATGGCCGGCCCGGCATCCTGGGCGCGCGATTCGGTCAAAAATCGGCTCACTTCCTCGGTGATCAGCAGCCGCGCGCCCCCTGCGGCCAATTCCCGTTGCTGAATATTTTCATCCACCAGTTGCTGCAAATCATCGATCGAAAACAGGTAGATGTCTTCCAATTCAGCAACCGACGGCTCGATATCGCGCGGTACGGCGAGATCCACCATGAAAATCGGCCGACGCCGCCGAGCGCGAATTGCCGTTTCCACTGCCCGTTTGGTGATAATCGGATCAGGGCTGGCCGTGCAACTGATAACGATGTCCGCTTCGGTCAATTCTTTGTCCAAGTCCCCAAGTCCCACCGCGTGCGCGTTGAGTTCATTCGCCAGCGCTTGCGCCCGGCTAAATGTGCGATTGGCAATCACCATGCGCTTGATGCCGCCGCTTGCAAAATGCCGCGCGGTCAGCGCATTCATCTCACCGGCGCCGACTATCAAGGCGCTATGGACGCTCAAATCCTCGAACACGCGGCGCGCCAGGCTTACCGTAGCAGAGGCCAGCGATACGGCGTTCGCGCCGATACGCGTTTCCGAGCGCACGCGTTTTGCAGCGGAAAAGGCCGCTTGAAACAGTCTGTTCAGGGTGGGACCGGTGCTGTCGTTTTCCTGTGCGATACGATAGGCATCTTTCAGCTGACCTAGGATTTGAACCTCGCCGAGGACCATGGAATCGAGTCCGGAAGCGACGCTGAAGGCGTGTTCCACCGCGCGGGACTCCTGGTGGATGTAGAGACTGTCGGTGAGATCGAGACTATTCCCATGATGCTGTTCCAGCCACCGCGACAGCTCTGCGCCGCTGGCCGAGCCGGACCAGTACACTTCGGTGCGGTTGCAGGTGGAGAGGATCACCACTTCCGCGATGCCGTTCTCCTGGCGCAGGGTGCGCAACGCGGCAATCAGCCGATCCTCGCTGAACGCCACCTTTTCGCGCAACGCAACCGGTGCGGTTTTATGGTTGATACCGAGAATGTTGAATGGCATGGAAGCGCTTTGGGCGAATCTTAAGGGATTCTGGTGTATGACGCACCGCTAGAGCAAGGATGAATCCGCGGCATCAGGTTATTCATTTCGTTATAGTGCGGCCGTGTTCTCGTTTTCAAACCTCACCGGGGCGTGCCTCGGGCTTGGCGTGCTCGCCTTGTGCGGCTGCGCGGGCTTCGCTCCAAAGCCCGCCGCGCAAGCGCCGCAGTCATTTTATACAGTCACGGGGGAGATAGCCCTGGCTCGCCAGGAGCCGCGCGTCGCCGCGCTCCAATATGCGGCTGCGGCTGCCCATGAGACCGATCCTGCGATCTTGCAACGCGCGGCCGAAGTTTCGGCCGAGGGACTGCAGCCATCGGTGATGGCGGGGGTAGCTGCGCGCTGGCTTTCGTTGAACCCCAGGTCGCTGGATGCGCAACGCGCCGCCGCGCGGGCCGCGTTCGCACTTTACAAGCTCGATGAGGCGGCGGCTCACTATCGCATCATTCTGCAGAATTCGCCGGTGGGGGTGGATGCGGAATTCGCGGGCCTCGAGAGCGATTTAGAGTCGGACGAAAACGTCTTTGGCGCGCATCAGCTAGCCGACCGATTGGCGTCGTATTTTCCAACCTCGTCCTCGGCACTGCGGATACAAGGCCTGGCGGCATTGCGGGCGGATGACCCGGCGGCGGCGGTACGAAGCTTGACCGGCGCACTCGCCCTCGATACGGCGAATGCCGGCGACGCGGCGCGAGCCGAGCGCAAGGATCTGGCGCAAGCCCTGTTGCGCGCACGAATTATGGCCGGCGATGTCGAGGAACCGCTTCGCGCCGCGCAGGCCCAGCTCAAGGCCGAAGACTCCGCTGCAAATCGACTCAACTTTGCGGCGCTGCTGATGACCGCGCAGCGCCTACCGGAAGCCGCCGAGCAACTGGATATTTTGTCGCGCAGCCCCGAATCGACGCCGGTGGCGTTGCGCCTGTCGGGGCTTCTCGAATTTCAGCAAGGCCATTTCGACGCGGCGTCGGCCAAATTCAGGCAGCTTTTGAAGACCGGCAAGCTCGGCGACGAGGCGTTTTACTATCTGGCACTGATTGCCGACCGCAATGGCGACGCCGAGCGAGCGCTGCGCTTTTACGCGCAGGTGCAAAACGGCGAAAATGTCGTGCCGGCTTTATTGCGTGCCGCGACGCTGCTGCGCTCGCATGGCGCCGCGGCGGCAGCTGACGAATTGCTGGACCGGTTGATGGAG
>JAQGOD010000441.1 GCA_028293775.1 Gammaproteobacteria bacterium | reverse complement strand
CTCAAGCCGCTGCGCGCCGGGTCTGCGCCGTCGCCGGCCGCCGCTACGCAACCGTCCTCGACTTTTGCCTACGTCGGGACGTATACCCCGAACGGCGGCGGCATTTATTTGTTTCGAATCGACACCGTTACGGCCGCGCTGACGCAGCTGCAAGTCATCGACGATATTCGCAATCCGACCTGGTTGGCCCTCAATCCCGCGCAAACCCACCTGTACGCGGTCAGCGAAATCGACAATTATCAGGGCACACAAAACGGTGCCGTCGTCTCCTACGTCATCGACAGCGCAAACATGCAACTGAAGCGATTGGGGGCGGTGAAATCGGGCGGCATGACGCCTGCGCACTTGAGCGTGCACCCGTCAGGGAAGTTCGTGTTCGCGGCCAACTACGGCGGCGGCAATGTCGCTGTATTCCCGGTTGGCGCCGACGGGGCGCTGGGCGAGGCGACGGATGTGAGGCCCAGCGTGGGGCCGCGGCACCATGTCCGCGCTTCCAGTGATCTTCCCGGCCAATTTGCTTTGAGCGATCACGACGGCCCTCACCTCCACATGGTCGCCGCAGATCCCAGCGGACAGTTCGTGATCGCCAACGATGCAGGACTCGATCTCACCTTGGTGTGGCGCTTCGATGCGGCCGCCGGCCGTTTGTTGCCCGCCGATGTCCCGGTGATCACGGCGCCGCCGGGCTCAGCGCCGCGCCATTTTGCGTTCCATCCGAGCGGACGTGTGTTTTACAACCTGTATGAGCATGACGCAAAAGTCGCTGTCTATGACTACGATGCGGCCCGAGGCGGCTTGAAGCTGAAGCAAGTGGTTTCGAGCTTGCCCGCCAAGTTTGAAGGCAGCAATCTTTCCGCCGAGATACTCATCACGGCCGATGGCCGCTTCTTGTATGTCTCGAACCGCTTGCACAATGCCATCGCCGTGTTTGGGGTAGCGGCCGACGGTGAGCTGCGAAGCGTTGCGGAAACCTGGGTGCACGCCGACTCGCCGCGCAGCATGAGTTTAGATCCAAGCGGTGCATTCCTGTACTCCTGCAACCAACGCGGCGATTCGATTACCTCGTTTCATTTGAATCCGCTGACCGGCACGCTGACCTTCACGGGCAGATTCGAAGCGGTAGGTAGTCCTGCGGTGATGACAATCCTCAAGCGCGCCTGATCTCAGGATATACTCAGCGTTTTATGCGCTCGCCCGAGGGAATGAAAGCCATGGAAATCGCAATGATTGGTTTGGGACGCATGGGCGCCAATATGGCGCAGCGTTTGATGCGCGGCGGCCACAAACTCGTGGGATTCGACCCCGCTGAGGCTGCGCGTGCGTCTCTGGAAAAGAATGGCGCGCAGACCGGGGCTTCCCTCGAGCAAATGGTTGCAAAATTAAATGCGCCGCGCATCGTATGGCTGATGGTGCCCGCCGGAGAGATCACCGACAGCACCATTGCCAAGCTCGTCCCGCTCTTGGCTGCGGGGGACACCATCATCGACGGCGGCAATTCGAACTACCGCGATACCCAACGCAGGGCGGCGGCCGTGGCGCATCGCAAGATCCACTATGTCGATTCAGGCACCAGCGGCGGTGTATGGGGCCTTACGGAAGGCTACAGCTTGATGATTGGAGGCGATGAAGCGGTCGTCGAACGGCTGCGTCCCATTTTTGAAACCCTTGCACCGGCCAAGGATCAGGGCTGGGGCCGAGTAGGGCCGGTAGGCTCCGGCCACTACACCAAGATGGTGCACAACGGCATCGAGTATGGGCTGATGCAGGCGTATGCCGAGGGCTTTTCGATTCTGCAGCATAAAACCGAATTCAAACTCGATCTGCACCAGATAGCCGAAATCTGGCGCTACGGCAGCGTGGTCCGGTCTTGGCTTTTGGACCTCACGGCTGACGCCTTGCAGAAGAATCCGACATTGAAAGGCATCGCCCCCTATGTCGCCGACTCCGGCGAGGGACGGTGGACCGTTGCCGATGCAATCGAGTTGGGCGTGTCCGCGCCGATTATTACGCTGTCGCTGCTCGAGCGGCTGCGTTCCCGAGATGACGATTCGTTCTCCGACAAGCTCCTGGCGGCCATGCGCAACGAGTTCGGCGGGCACGAAATCAAGAAAGAGTGACGACGCGGCCGCCGTGAGAATCCTTGTGGTAGGGGCGGGCGCCATCGGTGGCTATTTTGGCGCTCGGCTGCTTGCGGCGGAGCGCGAGGTCACCTTTCTGGTCAGGCCGCGCAGGGCCGAGCAGCTGAGGCGCATCGGCCTGGTGGTGACGAGCCCGCATGGCGACCTCAATCTGCCCGCGCCCCCATTGCAAAATGCGCAAAGCCTCGACGAGTCTTACGATCTCGTCATTCTCAGCTGCAAATCCTATGATCTTGAAAACTCGATCGATGATTTCGCGCCCGCGATGGGACCGGATTCGCGCGTGCTGCCGTTGTTGAATGGCCTAAGGCACCTCGACATTCTCGATGCGCGGTTCGGGCCGCAGCGCGTTCTCGGCGGCTTGGCGCGAATTTCCTCGACATTGGATGCGGACGGGCGCATCCATCAGCTGGGTCCGTACAATGAACTGGTGTTTGGATCCCGCGGCGGCCCTGAGGTCGAAATCGATGCTGTCGCGCAAACCCTCCGGGTACCGGGTTTTGATGCGCAGTTGAGCGATGACATACTTCACGAGATGTGGGAGAAGTGGGTATTCATAGCTTCTGCCGCCGCAACGACCAGCCTCATGCGCGCCGCGATCGGCGACATTGTTGCGGCGAATGCGGTGCACATTCCGACGCAACTGCTGCGGGAATGCGCTGCCATTGCCGCCGAAAATGGCTTCGCGCCGCGAGAGAAAGCGAGCGCTATCGGCCTCTCCGTGCTCACCGCTCCAGGCTCCCTGTTCACCGCGTCGATGCTGCGCGATATCGAGCAACGCAGCCGCATCGAGGCGGATCACATCGTCGGTGACCTTCTCAGGCGCGCATCCAACGCCGGTACGCCGTTGCTCGCCACGGCCTACGCGCACTTGAGAGCCTACGAAGCGCGGCGCGAACGCGAAGCGCGCGCGGGGCACGCGCGCCTCTAGGCCTCTAAAGGGTCGGCAGTTCGGCCTTATGGCGGCTCACCGCGGCGCCGTCCTGCGCGCGCAGGCGGACAAACACGATGGTGGAGGTGATCGTGAGTGCGGCCAGGCAAATGAGCGCCAAGTGCACTCCGTGAATCATTTGCGCCTCCGTGGCCCGCATGCGGTCAGGAATGAACAAGGCAGCGGCGAGCGACGCGGTGGCGATGCCAAAGCTCACCGCCAATTGCTGGACCGTGCTCGCAATCGTGCTGGCGGGGCTTGCCTCGTGTTCATCCACATCCGCATAGGCCAGTGTGTTCATGCTGGTGTACTGCAGCGAGGTGAGGAATCCATAGCCAAACGCCGTCAGGACAATCACCCATACCGGCGTTTTCAGATCAATCGTCGCGAACAACATGATCATCAAGCCGAGCAGCAGAGTATTGGCGACGAGCACGCTTCGGTAGCCGAATTTCCTCAAGATCAGCGGCATGCTCAATTTCAAACTCATGGCGGCGAAGGCCTGCGGCATAATCAGCAAGCCCGACTCGATCGGTGAGAATCCCAGGCCCACTTGATAGAGATGGGGCAGCAGAATCGGGTTGCCGCCGATTCCGAGGCGGGTGAATAAGTTGCCGCTCACCGCGACGCGGAAGGTACG
>JAQGOD010000421.1 GCA_028293775.1 Gammaproteobacteria bacterium | reverse complement strand
GCTGCCGCGGCCTCAGGCGGGCTTCACCGGCGATGCGGGCAATAAGGACAACGATACCCGGCAGCGCTTTCGCAAAATGCTGCGGGAGGGCCAGTTGGATGATCGCGAGATTGAAATCGAAGTCAGGGCCCTGCCCATGGGGGTCGAGATCATGGCTCCTCCGGGCATGGAGGAAATGACCCAGCAGCTGCAGGGGATGTTTCAGAACTTAGGCGGCGGACGCACCCGCCCGCGCAAACTCAAGATCAAAGAGGGCTTGAAGCTGCTGGTCGACGAGGAAGCGGCGAAGATGATCAATGAAGAGGAACTCAAGTTGCGCGCGGTGGAAAACGCCGAGCAAAACGGCATCGTGTTCATCGATGAAATCGACAAGATCGCGCGGCGGCAGGAAACCACCGGGGCGGATGTGTCTCGCGAGGGCGTGCAACGCGACCTGCTACCCTTGGTCGAAGGATGCACGGTGAATACCAAATACGGAACCGTCAAAACCGATCATGTGCTGTTCATCGCTTCCGGCGCGTTCCACATGTCCAAGCCCTCGGACCTGATCCCTGAATTGCAGGGCCGCTTGCCCATAAGAGTCGAGCTCGACCCTTTGGTGGTGGGAGATTTCGTGCGTATTTTGACCGAGCCCGATGCATCGCTGTGCCGCCAATACACGGCGCTCATGGCCACCGAAGGCGTGACTCTGGAATTTGCCGAGTCCGGCGTGCAGCGGCTCGCTGAAGTCGCTTTCGAGGTCAACGAACGGACCGAGAACATCGGCGCACGGCGACTGCATACCGTGATGGAACGCTTGCTCGAGACCGTATCCTTCGATGCCGCGGATCGCAGCGGAACCCACGTGCTCATCAGTCGAGAATATGTCGAGAGCAACTTGGGCGAACTGGTCAAAGATCAGGATTTGTCGCGGTATATCCTGTGAGCGTGCCGCGCACACCGCAGCCCACCGACATCAAGTTGCGCACGGCATCGCGGCTGCTCGAAGTGAGTTTCGATGATGGATCGCGCTTCGAATTGCCATTCGAGTATCTGCGGGTTTTTTCCCCTTCAGCCGAAGTGAAAGGCCACGGCGGCGGCGAGGGTACGCTGCAGCTCGGCAAACAACACGTCGGGATCAGCAGCCTTGAACCCGTGGGCAACTATGCCCTGCGCTTGTTTTTCGATGACGGACACAATACGGGCTTGTATTCCTGGAGCGTGCTGCACCAGCTGGGCAAGGACAGGGACGCCAATTGGGCCAGATATTTGGAACGCTGCCGCAACCACAGCCAAAGCAGCTAAATAGCGGCGCGGCGCAAAGCTCGCGGCGCCAGTCGGCTACAATATCCCCTTGAAGACAAGGCTCCTTGGGGTCCCATGGCTGATTCCGATCGAACGGTGGATTTTGGTTTCGAAAAGGTCGCGGCGGCCGACAAGGCGGCGCGCGTGCGTGCGGTGTTTGCCTCGGTGGCCGGCAAGTACGATGTCATGAATGACCTCATGTCCTTCGGTGCGCATCGGTTGTGGAAACACTTCACGCTGTCCTTGACGGGTTTGCGTCCGGGCCAAAGCGCTTTGGACGTTGCCGGGGGCACCGGCGATCTGGCGGCCGGATTACTCAGGCAAGTCGGAAAGGCAGGACGGGTCGTTTTGTCCGATGTGAATCCGGCCATGCTGGAAATCGGGCGCGACCGCCTTCTTGATGCGGGTCACGTCGGCAACATCGAGTGCATCGTGGCCGATGCCGAGCGGCTGCCCTTCGAGGACGACACATTCAATTGCATCACCATCGGTTTCGGCCTGCGCAATGTCACCGATAAGGCGGCGGCGCTTCAGTCCATGTACCGGGTGCTGAAACCCGGCGGGCAGCTGCTGGTGCTGGAGTTTTCGACGCCGGTGGCCCCGGGGTTGAAACCACTTTACGATGCGTATTCTTTCAAAGTGTTGCCGCTGCTCGGGCGCCTCGTCGCTCATGATGCCGATAGCTACCGTTACCTGGCGGAATCCATACGCATGCATCCCGACCAGGAAACCTTGCTCAGCCTGTTGCGCGATGCCGGATTCGCGCAGGCGCGCTATCACAACTTGAGCGGCGGTATCGTGGCCGTGCATCGCGGCTACAAAATCTGATGCCCGCGACCCCCGCCTGGCTGGCTGCGGCCGAAGCTGCGTTCAATCGAAACATTGCAATGTCGACATCGGCCGCGCAACTCGCCAAGCGTCTCGAGGGAACCAGTCTGCGAGTGGAGGTCAGCGGCATGACGCCCATTCGGGCGGAAGTGTTCGGCGCCCGGCTCGCATTGCTCGCACAGGAGGGGACCACCGACGCGGCAGTCACCGGGGTGGAAGCATCGGGTGGGCCGTTGCCGGCCAACGCCGTCATTTCGGGATCAGCGCCGGCGCTGCTGCAAATGATGAGGGGCAGTGCCCCGTTTTCGCAAGTTGGCTCGTCGGTGCAAATCCGCGGCGATGCAGAGATTGCCAATCTGTATCGGCAGCTGTTCGCGGCGGCACGCCCGGACTTGGAAGAGGAATTGTCGCGTTGGGTGGGCGACATGCCGGCGAGGCATTTGTCCTTGCTTGCCAAAAGCGTGAGGACCTGGGCGCGGCGCGCACGGCGCACGGCCGGCGAAAATATCGCGGAATATCTGCAAGAGGAAGGCCGCGACTTGGTCACGAAAACCGAGATGGAGGAATTTCTGCGCGGCGTCGACGCCGTTCGCGACGCGGTCGACCGCATCGAAGCGAGGCTCAAAGGGTTGGAGCAGCGCTTGAAGAGCGTTTCGTAAATGCGGTTGCGGGTAATTTCGAGACTGCTGCAAATACAGCGGGCGCTGGTCAGGCATCGGCTGGACGAGTTCGTACGGGCAACCCACCTATACCGGCCGTTGCGCTATCT
>JAQGOD010000380.1 GCA_028293775.1 Gammaproteobacteria bacterium | reverse complement strand
CTGCTGACCAAGTCGCTGCGCCCGCTGCCGGACAAATGGCATGGAATTGCCGATACGGAAATGCGCTATCGGCGCCGCTATGTCGATCTCATCATGAACGAGGAAAGCCGGCGCGTGTTCGAGATGCGTTCGGCGATCGTGCGCTACCTGCGAGCCTTTTTGGACTCGCGCTGTTTTCTCGAAGTGGAAACCCCCATGCTGCATCCAATTCCGGGCGGTGCAGCGGCGCGGCCCTTCAAGACGCATCACAATGCGCTGGATTCCGAGATGTATTTGCGCATCGCCCCGGAGCTGTACTTGAAGCGATTGACGGTCGGGGGCTTCGAACGCGTCTATGAGATCAACCGGAATTTCCGCAATGAGGGCGTATCGACGCAGCACAATCCGGAATTCACCATGCTCGAGCTGTATCAGGCTTACGCCGACTACACCGACCTGATGGAGTTGATCGAAACCTTATTCCAAGGCCTCGCCGACAGCCTCTTAGGTTCGCGCAAGTTGATTTATCAGGGGGTCGAGTTCGATCTCTCCAAGCCCTTTGCCCGAATGAGCATTGAGGACATCATTCTTGCGAACAACCCGGACTTGGACCCGATGTCCCTGCGGGATGTTGCCTATCTGCGCCGCGTGTGTGACCAGATGAAAATTCCGTATAAAGCGGGTGACGGCCCCGGCAAGCTGCAAATCGAAATCTTCGAAAGGACCGGAGAACATACCCTCATCCAGCCCACCTTTGCTTATGGCTATCCTGCGGAGGTGTCTCCTTTGTCACGGCGCAATGACAAGGATCCCTTCATCACCGATCGGTTCGAGTTTTTCATCGGCGGCCGCGAGCTCGCGAATGGTTTTTCAGAACTCAATGACGCAGAAGACCAAGCGCAACGCTTCAAAGATCAGGTCTTGCGCAAGGACGCAGGCGATGAGGAAGCCATGTACTACGATGCGGACTACGTCCGGGCGTTGGAATACGGCATGCCGCCCACGGCAGGGCTTGGCCTCGGCGTCGACCGGTTGGTGATGTTGTATACCAATTCACCCTCGATCCGCGATGTGCTGTTGTTCCCGCACATGCGGCCGGAATTCTAGGCTCTTAGGGCAGACGGTACGGGAGCGGCAGCTCCGTGGCCGGCACCAAAAGCTCGAGCGGTGCGGCGCTCGGCGTAGCGGCGCCCGGCGTGGCGATGCCCGGCGCTTCGGCGCCGCTGGCCACGTTCAACACCGCGAGCGCTTCGACGCCATCGCGGCTTTCGCCGACTTCTATCAAGCGCCCTTGACGACCGTCGACCAAGTTCACCGGCTGACCGATCGCCCAATCTCCCGCCGGCAACTGCAAGCGAAACAAACGGCGCTTGATGCGACCCAAGTGCTGGGTGCGGGCAATGATTTCCTGGCCCGTATAGCAGCCCTTGGTAAAACTGATGCCATCCAGCAAATCGAGATTCAGCATTTGCGCGACGAATACTTCACTGGTGGCGGCGTAGATTTGCGGCAAACCCGCGCGGATATCGGCCAAGCGCCATGCGTCTTCAATGGATGGCGTGCGGGCGTCCGCAGTGCCGACGATCCAGCTGCGAGTCGAGTCGTGACCCACCGGCGCTGTCCCGACGCCGTCCCGCTCAACGTATCCCGTGGGCCGCGGTGCGCCGAATTGCCCTGCCACCGCCAAGGAGTCGCTGAGGTCTTCGATTCGTACCTTTGCGCGAAGGATGAATTTGCTCATGCGCTCGAGCGTGGGCTTGAGAATCTCGCGCGGCAGTATGCCAAGCACGCCGCTTGTATGGGGCAGCAGATATATGAGCGCCAGCACCCGGCCTTGCGCGCTCGAATACGCGGCAAGGAGCGCAATGTGATCGGCAAGCCGCTGCGTGTCGTTGGACAGCTGACCTTGCAGGAATTGAACGGCATCGGCGCCTGTGAATCGTAGGACGCCTAAATGCGGTAAGCGACCTAACGCGGGTGCCGAAACCATAGCCATCAACATCGACATGGGTGCGGTTGGTGCGAAGTCAAGGCCCTGCGATTGCACATTTGGTCCCTCTTTTCTGGCAAACTTTCATTCGTGACGCCGACCTTCGAAGATTCATCGCCTTCCACTCCGCAGCCCAAGCCTGATCCGGTTGCCCCCTTGAGCATGCCGCCCGAAATCGGCGGACGCAAAGGTCCCGAACCCACGCGCTTTGGCGATTGGGAATTCCGTGGCCGTTGCATTGATTTTTAGACACTGATGCCCGCGCGCGCCCGTCCAACCTCGCCCCATGCGCAAATTTACCGCTGGCAGATTGGCAACACACTTTCCATCTTGCATCGAGTTACCGGGGCGGCTCTGGCATTCGGTCTGCTCGCTTTAAGCTATTGGCTGATGGCGGTGGCGGGTGGTCCGGGATCTTATGCCGCCGCCATGCGATTTTTCCAAAGCCCTTACGGTTTGGTCTTGGTGCTCGGCTGGACCTTTGCTTTTTTCTACCATCTGCTGAATGGCGTGCGCCATTTGTTCTGGGACGCAGGCCGAGGATTCGAGCGCAGGCAGCGCCACGCCAGCGGTTGGGCCGCGGTGATCGGCGCCATTTTTTTCACGCTGTGCGCCACGGCGTGGGTTTGGCCTCGCCTATGAGTTTACGCAGTCCTTTAAGTCAAGCGTTAGGCTTGGGGTCCGCCAAAGACGGCACAGTGCATTGGTGGGCTCAAAGAGTCACGGCAATCGCCTTGGTTCCGCTGACACTTTGGTTCCTGTTTTCGCTGCTGACACTGCCGAGCCTCGACTATGACACCGTGCGCACTTGGCTCTCGGTACCCATCACCGGGTTTTTGGCCGTGCTGTTGGTGGCGGTGACGAGCTATCACTCCTACCTAGGCACCACCGTGATCGTCGAGGATTACCTGCACTCGAGCGGCATGAAAATCTTGAGTCTCATGCTGCTGCGATTTCTGTACGTGCTGGCGGGGGGCGCCGGGATTTTTGCGATTTTGCGCCTCGTGTTCGGATTCTCGAGACTATGAGCAGCTACAAGTTTGTCGATCATACTTATGATGTGGTCGTCGTCGGTGCCGGCGGAGCCGGGCTGCGCGCCACCTTCGGTCTGGCCGAGGCGGGCCTCGCCACAGCCTGCTTGAGCAAAGTGTTCCCTACGCGCAGCCATACCGTTGCGGCACAAGGGGGCATTTCGGCCGCGCTTGGAAATATGGGTGCCGATGACTGGCGCTGGCATATGTATGACACGGTGAAAGGCTCGGATTGGCTGGGCGATCAGGATGCCATCGAGTTCATGTGCAAAGAGGCTCCGGCGGCGGTTATCGAGCTCGAGCACTACGGTGTGCCGTTTTCGCGCACGGAGGACGGGCTCATTTATCAGCGGCCCTTTGGCGGCATGACCACCCATTTCGGCAAGGGAATCGCGCAGCGCACGTGCGCTGCGGCGGATAGGACCGGTCATGCCATGTTGCATACGCTGTATCAGCAATCCTTGAAGCATGAGGCGCGTTTCTTCATCGAATACTTCGCGCTCGATCTCATTATGGAAAATGGCGAGTGCCGCGGCGTGGTGGCGCTCGACATGTCCGACGGTTCGCTGCATCGATTTCGAGCGCACCAGGTGATCATGGCCACGGGCGGCTACGGCCGAGCTTGGTTTTCGTGCACGTCGGCGCACACGTGTACCGGCGATGGCGGGGGCATGGCGCTGCGCGCCGGGCTGCCCTTGCAGGACATGGAATTCGTCCAATTTCATCCCACCGGAATCTACGGCGCGGGCTGTTTGATCACGGAAGGCTCTCGAGGGGAGGGCGGTTACCTCACCAACGCGGCGGGCGAGCGCTTCATGGAGCGCTACGCGCCGAATGCCAAAGATCTGGCGTCGCGCGACGTGGTGAGCCGCGCCATGACCGTCGAGATTCGCGAAGGACGGGGCGTCGGCAAGCTCAAGGATCACATCGATCTGCATTTGGAGCATTTGGGCGCCGCCGTGATCAAAGAGCGCTTACCCGGCATCGCAGAAACCGCGCGAATCTTCGCCGGCATCGACGTGAACAAGGAACCTATCCCGGTCCTGCCCACCGTGCATTACAACATGGGGGGCATTCCCTGCAATGTGCAGGGCCAAGCCGTGACGCGCGCAGGCGGCAGCGAGACACTGGTACCGGGTCTCATGGCGGTTGGCGAGGCGGCGTGCGTCTCTGTGCATGGCGCGAACCGTCTGGGGTCCAACTCGCTGCTCGATCTGGTTGTGTTCGGCCGCGAAGCGGCGCAGCACTGTGCGCGGATCTTGACGCCGGGTAGCGCGCATCGCGAGCTCAAAGCGGATGCCGCGGCAGCGGCCGTGGAGCGGCTGGACAAGTTGCGCAATGCCAAGGGCTCGCTGCGCACCGCGGACATCCGTCTGAATATGCAGCGGGTGATGCAAAACGATGCTGCCGTATTTCGCACTGCGGAAACACTCAATGCAGGCAAGAGCAAGCTCGCCGAGGTTTTTGCCTCCTTCGCCGATGTCAACGTATCGGATCGCTCCTTGGTGTGGAACAGCGATCTGATCGAGACGCTGGAGTTGGACAATTTGCTGCTGCAGGCGGTGGCCACGCTGCATTCGGCCGAAAACCGCACGGAAAGTCGCGGCGCTCAGGCGCGCGAGGATTTTCCCAATCGCGACGATCAGAAATGGCTCAAACATACGCTTTGCTGGGTCGAGCCCTCCGGTACCAGCCGCTTCGATTATCGACCGGTCCATTTGAATACGCTGACCGACGAGGTCGAACCCATTCCGCCGAAAGCCCGGACCTATTGAGGAACATCGATGGCTGAGTTTTTTC
>JAQGOD010000354.1 GCA_028293775.1 Gammaproteobacteria bacterium | reverse complement strand
ACCGGTGCTTTCGGCGGCACTTCATGCAGCGCGCACCCAGCACTTAAGCTGCCAAATGCAATCAAGACGTAGCGGAACTTGAACCTCATTCTTGAAACCCTATCACTACGTCGTCTGGCACACCGACGGGTTGTTCTTTGGGGGCGTTTGCGGCGTTTGCCGTCAAACAGAATAGCAAATAGCGCCACCCTCAGCATCGCGATGCGCACGTAAGTCCGCACTCGCCCGCACTAGTGCGGCAATGTGACATTTAGGCTATTTACCGCCGGATTTCACATACAAATTTGTAAAGATATTCTTCCGGTCGTGAGGCATAGTACGTCGATTCTTTGCCGCACAGAGTCTGGAACAGGAGTCTCTAATGCCATCCGTTCGCGCTACCGTCGGGCTTTTGATCAAGGTGAGTCTTTGCACGGGACTGATCGCCGCACCGGTTCTTCGAGCGGCCGCCGCGGATCCTAAGATGGAGGTCCTGCAGCGCTGGAAAATCGGCGGCGAGGGCGGCTGGGACTACCTCACGGTGGACCCCGCCACGCAGCGGCTTTTCGTCACCCGCGCAACCCGCGTTGACGTCATCAGCACGGAATCGGGCAAACTTCTGGGCTCCATTCCCAATACGCAAGGTGTGCACGGCGTTGCGCTGGCGAAGGCTTTGAACCGCGCTTACGCCAGCAACGGACGGGCAAACTCCGTGACCGCCTTCGACCTTGACACGCTCAAGGTCATTCAGGAAGCGAAGATTCCCGGCGGCAACCCGGATGCGATCTTGTTTGAACCCACCGGCAAGCATGTGTTCACCTTCAACGGCATGAGCAAGAACGTCACGGTTCTCGACGCCACCAGCCTGGCTGTCGTCGCGACCATCCCGGTGCCGGACAAGCCGGAATTCGCGGTCGACGACGGCCACGGCCAGATCTTCGTGAACATCGAAAGCGATCCGGGACAGATTGTCGCGATTGATACCCAAAAGCTGACGGTAAAAAGCACCTGGCCCTTGCCCGGCTGCAACGGCCCGAGCGGGCTTGCCTTAGATGGGTCGCACCACCGTCTGTTTTCTGTCTGCGATGGCAAGGTGATGGCCGTGACCGATGCGGTCAGCGGCAAGCAGGTCGCGAAAGTGACCATCGGCGAGCATCCGGATGCGGCGGCTTACGATGCGAAGCGCGGATTGGTCTTTAGCTCTAATGGCGAAGGCACCCTGTCGGTTACCCATCAGGACTCCCCCGACCGCTATATGGTTGTCGACACCGTGCAAACGCAACGTGGGGCGCGAACCATGGCACTGGACGGTGAAACAGGCAAGATCTACCTGGCTAGCGCTGAATTCGGCCCGGCGCCCGCCCCGACGGCGGACCAGCCGCACCCTCGTCCCGCGATTATTCCGAATTCATTCGTCATCCTGGTGGTGGGGACACGCTGACGCTCTTTAGCGTCGAAGCAGGCGCCGTTGCAGCTCCGCCAGCCCGTGAATCGTGAGAAGCGCACAAACACCGTACGCCAAAAAGTCACGTAGATTCTCGGGCGGTAATTGGACCGCGGGATGCAATGCGCCGAGCGTCCCGCGGTTCCACCAAAATACACCGAGAGCGATCAGCTGGCTGGCGGCGAACAAAACATACAGCAGCAAAAAGACAGCGCGCACCAGCTGTCGGGAAAATGGGCGGATATCCGCCTCTTGCAGGCCCGATCGAACGCGCATGCGGAATTTCGCGATCACCATTGCGCTGAGAAGCACTCCGTACACGGCGTGCAAATTGACTGGCGCGTGCGCCCATGACTCATGCGCTGAATGCGGCCATGAATCATGCACGATCCCGGCGATGCCGGCCATGCTTACGGCTACGGCGAAGTGCCAACTGCGCGCCTGGGCGCGTGGCTTGAACTCGACGACCTCAATCGCGGCCACGTTTCACCGCCTTGCCGAGTGACTACATGAACTTTGCGGTACAAAGTATCGCTTGAGCCAGGGCTTTTTTCAACACCGCATCGCAACAAGCCCAGGCCATCCTAGGCTGCATTCTTGGCTGCATTCTTGACAGGCCCCGGCATTTCCTTTGCAATGCTCTTTAGCCTGAGAACTTTATAACGGGGTCCAATCATGCTGGAGCTGCGCCAAGCGCTTGAGGACATCAGCGCCATCCGTACTCAGGTCGCGCGCGAGACGCAATTTCGCGGCTATGGCCCCTTGTCTGTTGCCGCGAGCGGCGTCCTGGCGCTCGGGGTCGCCGCGGCTCAATCCCGCTGGCTTACCGGCGCGGACGCCAATCTAAAGGTATTTCTGATCATCTGGATATCGACCGCCGCGGTGGCGGTGTTCCTGTCGGCACTCGAAACCATATTCCGCGTGAGAAGAGTCCACTCGGGATTAGCGATGGAAATGATCCACGCGGCGGTCGAGCAGTTTCTTCCCTGCATTGTAGTGGGAATTCTGCTCACCGTGATTATGATGCGGGTTGCACCGGAAGCGTCGTGGATGCTCCCGGGACTGTGGGCAGTCATGTTTAGCCTTGGAGTATTCGCGTCCTGCCGGTTTTTGCCCCGGCTCATGTTCGGCGTCGGCGCTTGGTATCTTGCCGCAGGACTCGTCTGTCTGCTGCTGGCCGGCAGCCATCGTGCATTGTCGCCCTGGGCCATGGGCATTCCGTTCGGCGTCGGGCAATTGCTCGTCGCCGCTGTGTTACGTTATGGATATCAGGACACCGTTGCAGAAAACTAACCCAAAAAAGCAATCCGAGTCGCCCTTCGCCTATGACGGGCTTAGCCGGGTCATCCATGAGCGCGCGCGGCTTGGTGTGCTCACGTGCCTCATTACGCATCCGAGGGGAATGTCTTTCCCAGAGATGAAAAAGCTGTGCGCACTCACGGATGGCAACTTGAACCGCCACTTGCAAGTGCTTCAAGAGGCTCTGCTCGTGAGTCTCGCGAAAGGACCTGACCGGGAACGGCCACAGACTTTTTACCGAATAACCGCGCTGGGGCGTAAGCGATACCTGGAATATCTCGCCGTGCTGGAACAGGTGATT
>JAQGOD010000347.1 GCA_028293775.1 Gammaproteobacteria bacterium | reverse complement strand
GCGCTTCAATTCGAATCCGTCCCTTTGCATCGATATAAAGTAACCAACCCGGTAGCTGCAATTCCACGAGATGACCATGAAACCCAGTTTGCCGATCGTATTAGGCTTGAATGGCGGATACGTCGATGCCGCAGGCTATCTCGCGCTGCATGGGCTGTTCACCACTCACGTCACGGGCAACTTCGTCACCCTTGGTGCCGCCTGGGTGCTGGGAACCGGCGGCGCGATCGCCAAACTCTTGGCTCTACCCCTGTTTTGCCTTGTCGTGTTCGGGGTGCGGCTTCTCAGCGGCGTGCTTGTCGCGAGACGCTTGCCGGCGCTTCGCACCGTATTGGGATTGAAGATGGTACTGCTCAGCGCTGGGGCAGTCTTGGCCATCGTCTACGGTCCGTTCGACAACGGAGACGGATGGGCGGCTCTCATGACCGGTATGGCGCTGGTGGCGGCGATGGCCATTCAAAATGCCGTTCACCGCCTGCACATGGGGGCTCTGCCGCCTACCACTATCATGACTGGCAACACCATCCAAATCATGATCGATCTTGCTGACTTGACGCGCGGCGTCCCCGCGGAACTGCGCGCGGCGATTCGATTGCGCCTGTCGCGGATGTCCTCGAGCGTGGCGGCGTTTGCAGCAGGCTGCGGCGCCGCCGCGCTCATTTATGCCAAGCAGGGCATTTGGTGTTTTGCCATTCCGCCGTTGCTTGCCGCTTGCAGTTTGTGGTTGGGAGAGTCGGCGCCGGAAGCGCGCTGATGGACGTGCGCTATAATCACGAGACAACAAGCATACTTAAGGGGAGTCTGATGTCCAAATCGCTTCTCGCGCTCGCCGCGATTTTGCTCTCGAGCATGGCAGCCATTGGGTGTGCCAATGCACAAGATGTGAGCGCTGCGCAGGTTGCTTCGACCGACTACGGCAATCCAGCCATCTGGCTGTGCAAGCCCGAGCGCCAAGATGCGTGCACGGTTTCGCAAGACGCAACCATCGTCGCGGTCAATGGCACCTTGACGCGCGAGGCGTTTCATCCAGCCAAGAACCCACCGATCGATTGCTTTTATGTCTATCCCACGGTCTCGAATGAGGCGGGCGGGAATTCCGATTTGACCATTACCGGCGCCGAAAAATTGGTGGTGAGCGCACAATTCGCGCGCTTTGCGGCGAAGTGCCGTCTATTCGCGCCCATGTATCGCCAAGTGACGCTGACGGCGCTGCGCTCGATAATCGCAGGAAAGCCCATGCCGTTCGACCGGGACTTAGGCTACAGCGATGTCCTGGCCGCATGGAAATACTATCTGTCGCACGATAATAATGGTCGAGGCGTCGTGCTGGTGGGGCACAGCCAGGGCTCTTTGGTTTTGACACGTCTGATCGCAGAGGAAATTGACGGCAAGCCCGTACAGGACAAGCTGATATCCGCCATTTTGATGGGCACCAATTTGCCGGTTCCGGCAGGAGCCGATGTGGGCGGTGCGTTCAAGCATATTCCCGTTTGCCATTCGAGCACGCAAAGCGGTTGCGCCATTGCATTTGCGGATTTTCGAGCCAACATGCCGCCCCCGGCCAACACCCGTTTCGGCAAGGCGCCGGATGGCATGCAGGCGGTGTGCGCCAATCCGGCCGCGCTGGGCGGCGGTTCCGGCGCGCTCGAGGCCTACTTATCCGTGGGCAGAATTTCCAACGGCTCCGATGGACCGCGAGAACCTTTCGATTGGACTCACCCTGCAAAGCCCATAGGCACGTCTTTCGTCAAAGTGCCCGGCTTGTTGAGCGCTGCTTGCGTCTCGGACGACCATGGAACTTATTTGGCCGTGACTGTGCACCCGACGCCGGGGGGCGCGCGTACCAACGACATATCGGGTGATGTGATGGTGAATGGGCAGGTATATGAGGATTGGGGATTGCATCTCATTGATGCCAATCTCACCATGGGCAACTTGATCGCTATTGTGGGCGATGAGACGAAGGCCTATTTGGCCAAGGCAAAAAAACTCACCGGGGCGGCCTCGCCGATTGAATATTCGATCGAGGCAATACGTTACGGCATCTCGCCGGGCGTTCCTGTCGGAGCCTTGATAGTAGATGGCCCCAAAGACGAGCAGGTAGATGTGAATTTTGTCATTTGGCTCATTCGCGGCGGCGGCCGCAACATTCTTTTCGACAGCGGATTTCACCGCGAGCGCTGGTTCAAGCAGTGGAAAGTCACGGACTACTTGCGGCCCGACGAGGCGGTGAGGCAAATCGGCATCAAGCCCGAAGACATCACCGATGTGGTCATCAGCCATGCACATTGGGACCACATGGGAGGCATCGACTTGTTTCCCAAGGCGACGGTGTGGATCCAGGCAGAGGAGTTCCGATATTACACCGGGGATGCATGGCAGGCGGGCGGGCAGAACGGCGGCATCGACGCCGATGATGTTCAGCAGCTGGTTCGACTGAACACCGAAGGACGATTGCGGCTGGTGAATGGCGACAATGTGGAAATCATTCCCGGCATTCGTATGTACGTCGGGTCCAGGCACACTTTTGCTTCGCAATACATGCGCGTCGACGGTACGCGGCCCTACGTGCTCGCCTCGGATAATGTCTACTTCTACCGCAACCTGAGCGAGCATAAGGCAAGCGCCACTTTCGCCGATGCGGATCACGCGGCCAACATAAAGGCCCAGGAACGCATGATTGAACTCGCCGGTTCGGTCGAGCGCGTCGTGCCGGGGCACGACGCGCTGCAGTTTCAGAAATTTCCAACCCACGGTCGCGTCGCTAAGATTGAATAGCGGGTCGCGTCGATAGGCGATCCAACGCTGCCTGAAACGTCGGAACGGGTTCGGCGCCTAAGAACGCGGGGTGCATTTTCGCCAGGAACACACTCGGCTGCTCGCGAAGATCGCACAGAAGAAGCTTCGTTCCCTCGCTCTTGGCTTGGCGAATGAAGGCTTCCAGCGCGCCCGCGCCGCTCGAATCGATGTAAGGAACGCTATCCATCCGGAGAATGATGGTTTCCGGTTGCCGGCCGATGCGCCTCAGTGTATCGAGCATTTCTCGGGCGACGCCGAAGAACATGGGTCCCGCGAAGCGAAACACTTCCACCCGCGGGGGCAGCGAGGCGCGCTGCGCTGGGTCATCGACGCTCAATTCATCGGGCAATAGGCGTGCCGTTTCGCTCATGCGCGCCATGAAAACGAGCGAGGCCAGCGTGACGCCGACGCCGATTGCCACGGTGAGATCGACGAACACAGTCAGCCCGAATGTCAGCAGCAGTAAAGCCCGTTCCGCGGCGTCCATTCTGAGCAGGCTCTTAAAGCGTTCGACCTCGCTCATGCCCCAAGCGACTATGAGCAGCACGCTGGCAAGCGCGGCCATCGGCACGTGCGCGATGTACTTACCGGCGACCAGCAGGAAGATCAGCAGAAACAAAGAGTGGAAAATGCCTGCCAAAGGCGTTCGTCCGCCGGCGCGGATATTGGTCGCCGTTCTTGCAATGGCGCCGGTGGCCGGCAGGCCGCCGAACAAGGCAGAGGCGAGGTTGGCGGCGCCTTGCGCAACCAATTCTTGTCCCGAGCGGTGGCTGTACCCGGTCATGCCATCCGCCACCGTAGCCGAGAGCAAGGCTTCCAGGCCCGCTAAAAAAGCGATGGTGAAGGCCGACGGCAGCAGATGTTCAATCAAGGCCAACGACAGGTGTGGCAAGTGGGGCGCTGGAATGCCGGTAGGCATGGCGGGGAAGCGGTCACCCACCGTGAGCACGGGCAGATGCAGCAATTCGACCGCCAGAGAGGCAATCAACAGTGCGATCAGGAAGGCTGGCAGTCGGGGTGCGAAACGTCTCAGCAGCATGATCAAAGCCAGGGTACCGCCTCCCACCGCCAGCGCGAATGGGCTCGCCGTTTTCATCGACTCGAGGTATACCACCCACTTCGCGATGAAACCCGCCGGCACGGCGCCGGTGGCAAGCCCTAAAAAATCTCCCACCTGACTCGATGCGATAATAACTGCAATGCCCGCGGTAAATCCGGTGACCACCGGCATCGGTATGAAGCGAATAAGCCGGCCGAGCCCGGCATAGCCTGCGGCAATGAGGATAAATCCCGCCAGCAGCGTGGCGACGACGAGCCCGGCGTACCCTTGCACGGCAATGATGCCGGCAACGATGACCACAAAAGCACCCGTTGGCCCGCCGATTTGAACGCGTGAACCGCCGAGCAGCGAGATGACGAATCCGGCAATCACCGCAGTGACCAGACCCTGGTTGGGCGAGGCGCCGCTGGCAATACCCAGTGCCATGGCGAGCGGCAGCGCGATGATGGCGACCGTCAGGCCTGCGAGGGCATCCTGGCGCCAGCATTTTCTGATTTGGCCTTCGCGCCAGGCAGTGACCAGCTTGGGTGTGAAGGCGGCCCAGGGCATGGCCATTTTTCTCGGTCCCTCCTAGATCAACGCGAGCGCGCGCGCATGTTCGATGGCCCAGGCGCACAGTCCGGCACACACAACGCCGATGGTGAAAAACATCACAGCGTGTAGCTGCTCGCGCTTCACCAGGTGACTCGAATCCATGGGGGCAATGAGAAACGGTTCGCCATGCGTCGGCTCGCTGATGCAGCTGGTACGCACGATCGCCGATTGCAGCGCATTGGCCTGCGACTCGCTTGCGGCAGCGCGTCGCACTTCCTCCCACTCCTCGGCCTCTATCTTGCCGTCGTGGTTCTTGTCAAAGCGCGCCAGCAGCGTCGATTGATCGGATTTCCATTGGTGCAAAAGCGCCGCGGCCGCGGCATCGCCGTTGTTGATCTCGGAATTCGAGCGCAGTTCGCCGGTCACGGATAACTGATCGCCTTCACGCAACAATCGCTCGGTGTACCGATATGATTCGCCCAGCATGATCCCCGACGACGCGGGCGGGCCTGAAGGCGTGGGCTCATCGCCGTACCAAACATCGTGAATGCTGGGCGTGATCTCGGCATTTACGGGGCCGACCAGGCATTCTCCGTCCGCGTCCGCCAGCACAAAGGGGGTTACGCTGCTCGCGCTGTTGATCGTATCCCAATAGGTCTCGCCCTTGGCGTTACGGCGTTTTTCCTCGACGCTGTAACTCCACCACACGCAGGGACGCGAGCTCAGCGGCGAGGCCGTGCCGTCGGATTGCGCCGCCTTCGCACGCCCGAACACCTTGACGTAACCTTGCGCAGCCGATCGAATCTTGACCAGCGGGGTGTCTTGGAGAAGCCGATCGCGGCGAATGCTCGCGGCGAATTTATACAGGGCCCAGCACGCGGTCGCGCCCAGGGCCCCGGCAGCCAGCCAGAAATGCAGAATTGTCGAATTTTGCATGTTGAGCGCGAGACATTAGTGCGCGAACAAAGCCTTCACGTCCACATCAGCTTTTTCATCGCTGGAAAATTGCAGCAGCTTGGCCACGGGGAAATCGCCGAAGCTCGCCACTAGCACGTCCGGAAAAGTCTTCAGGCGGACGTTGTTCGCGTTTACCGAATCGTTGTAAATTTCCCGCCGATCGGCGATCGCGGTCTCCAAGCCGCTGATTCTTGCTTGCAGCTGGCGAAACGCCTCGTTCGCCTTGAGGTCCGGGTAACTCTCGGCCACGGCGTAGAGGCCGCCGAGTCCTGCGCGCAATTCTTGCTCTGCCGCGCCGACGGAATTGACATTGCCTGAACTGCGGGCGACATCGACGGCGTTCCGCGCCTTGGTAACTCGTTCCAGCGTACCACCCTCGAACTGCATATACTGCCGGCAAACTTCCACGAGCTTGGGCAACTCGTCATGGCGCTGAACGAGCAAGACATCGATGTTGGACCAAGCCAGCTTGACCGAAGCCCCGACGCGCACCAGGCCGTTGTAAATGCCGACCACGTAGCCCAGCAGCGCGAGGACCACGAATAACAGAACGATGAGGGTGATCATGAATTGCTCCCTTGTTGCGCGAATTCTAGCCGGATGTCCGTCAAACCACAGCGCGGTGACATAATACTGTGAGGTTCGTCTCCTTAGCCGCCTTTCTTGTGCTGCGCCTGCCAGTTTTCAATGGCATTCATCGTATTCTCCACATGCTTGTCAGGATTTAGAGCCGTATATTCATAAATGATGGTGCCGTTCGGTGCGATTACGTACGAGGTGCGGCTCGAGTAGGAAGTGAAAAACAACGTGGCATCGTAAGCCTTGGAGATCGTCTTGTCGGCATCCGAGGCGACGGCGAATTTATTGCGGCACTCGCT
>JAQGOD010000330.1 GCA_028293775.1 Gammaproteobacteria bacterium | reverse complement strand
GCCCTCGATCCCGGATTCGTTGGCAATGGCCCCAACAATGTTGCCGGGCTTGATCCCATGTACTGACCCTACTACGATGCGGAAAGTTTCCATTTGTCCGGGAACCGATCGGCGCGGCCGCTCCGACACCGGCTCTTCACGCTCCGATGGACGCACTCGCTCCGAAGGCCGCTCGCGTTCCGAAGGCCGCTGGCGTTCGGACGGCCGCTCACGCTCTTCGCGATACGCGTGGGCGGGCGGAGCATGCACTTCGGGCTTTCCCGCGAGCAGTAGCGGGGTATTGCCTTGGGACAGACTGGCGAGAGCCGCGGCAATGTCGATGAGCGGCAAGCCGGACTCAACCTCCAGTTGCTCCACTACGGGCCGGTAAATGTTCGCATCGCCCTTGGCGACGGTCTCGGTGACGCGTTGCTTGAACTTGGCGATCCGCAACGTGTTGACGGCATCGACGCTGGGCAGGTTCATGGGTTCAATGACTTGCCGGGTTGCTCGCTCGATGGCGCGCAGCATATTGCGCTCGCGGGGGGCGACGAACAGGATGGCTTCGCCCTTGCGACCCGCTCTGCCCGTGCGGCCGATGCGATGAACATAGGATTCGGTATCGTAAGGAACATCGTAATTCACCACGTGCCCGATGCGTTCCACATCGAGGCCGCGGGCGGCCACGTCGGTAGCAACCACGATGTCGATCTGACCCGCTTTGAGCCGCGCGACGGTGCGCTCGCGCACGGGCTGCGCAATGTCGCCGTTCAGCGGCGCGGCTGCGAAGCCGCGGGCCTCGAGTTTTTCGGCCAATTCCACCGTGGCCTGCTTGGTGCGGGTAAACACCAGCATGCCGTCGAACGGTTCAGCCTCGAGAATCCGCGTCAGCGCATCGAGCTTGTGCATGCCGCTGACCATCCAATATCGTTGCCGGATATTGGTCGCGGTGCTGGTCTTGCTCTTGATGGTCACTTCGACCGGCGCGCGCAAATGCTTGGCCGCGATGCGGCGGATCGGCGCGGGAATCGTCGCGGAGAAAAGCGCGACCTGCCGCTGCGGCGGCGTTTGCTCCAAGATGCTTTCGACCGCATCGAGAAAGCCCATGCGCAGCATCTCGTCGGCTTCATCCAACACCAGCAGGGTCAACCCCGTGAGCTTCAGGGTGCCGCGGTTCATGTGATCGATGACCCGTCCCGGTGTACCCACCACCACATGCACGCCGCGCCGCAGGGCATTTAGCTGTGGCTGGTAGCTTTGGCCGCCGTAGATGGGCAGCACATGAAATCCTTTCAGGTGAGCGGCATAGCGCAGAAACGCCTCGGAGACCTGCAGCGCCAATTCGCGGGTGGGAACCAGCACCAAAACCTGCGGCTCGTGACGCGTCAGATCGATTCTTGTGAGAGCAGGAAGCGCGAAGGCGGCGGTCTTGCCTGTGCCGGTTTGCGCCTGGCCCAACATGTCCTTGCCCGACAACAACACGGGAATGGTCTGGGCTTGGATGGGTGAAGGCGACTCATAGCCGACATCGGCCAGCGCGCTCAAGACCGGCTCCGACAGCTTAAGATCTCGGAAACTCGCGGGACTTTCAATCGAGTCTGCCGGAACTGCGCTCATAGGAAATGCCTTGCAAAGGGTTGCGCAAGTCTAGCGGTTTGACCGCGTATTGCTACCATATCGCTATGGGACGCATATTCGAAGTCAGAAAACACGCCATGTTCGCCCGTTGGAACCGCATGGCCAAGCAGTTCACCCGGGTTGCCAAGGACATCGCCATGGCGGTCCACGCCGGCGGCGCGGATCCCGCGTCGAATCCGACGCTGCGCCGCGTGCTGCAAAATGCGCGTGCCGTCAACATGCCCAAGGACAAGACGGATGCTGCGATCCGGCGCGCCTCGGGCAAAGATGCGGCCAATTATTCAGAGATTTTGTACGAAGGCTACGCCCCCCACGGCGTTGCGCTGCTGGTCGAAGCCGCCACGGACAATCCCACCCGCACCGTTGCGAGCCTGCGCAATATCTTCATGAAAGGCGCTGGGAATCTGGGTACCACCGGGAGCGTCAGCTTTCTATTCAAGAAAATGGGCGTGTTTCGCTTGGATCCGTCCAAGGTCCAAGACCATGATGAACTCGAGTTGGATCTGATCGACTACGGCCTGGAAGAAATGGGCGACAGCACGGGCGACAAAGGCGAGCCGCAACTCGTGATCCGCGGCGCCTTCAACGATTTCGGCAAGTTGCAGGATGCCCTGGAGCGGCGCGGCATTACACCGCTGTCCGCCGAGCACGAGTACATCTGCTCCGTGCCGATCGAATTGCCGGAGGATCAAGCCAAGGAAGTATTGGAGTTGATCGATAAGCTCGAGCAGGACGACGACGTGCAGAAGGTCTTCCACACCCTCGCCTAGGGGGCGCCTAGGAGCCTGTCATCGAAATCTCGGCTCTCACGTTGACTTAGGTGAGAGCAAGAATCCCCGGAGGATGTTGTGAACAAGCTAGTTAAACTGTTGATTCCAATAAGTCTATTGGCGATGAGTGGTTGCGTCGTAGCCCCTTATGGGT
>JAQGOD010000316.1 GCA_028293775.1 Gammaproteobacteria bacterium | reverse complement strand
ATCAACGCGCGGCTGACATTATTGATCGATGAGTAATGGGTGATGGGCTCTTTGCTTGCTACCTGAAAATAAAACTCCAAGTGATCCTGAAGATTCTCGCCCACGCCCGGCAGGTGTTGCACAACCTCGATGCCGTGCTCGCGCAGTTCCGCTTCGGGACCCACACCGGAAAGCTTCAGCAGCTGCGGAGAATTGATCGGTCCGCCGCTTAAAATCAATTCGCGCGCGAACCCCACGCGGTGCAAAGCGCCGCCCTGCGTGTACTCTAGCGCCACGGCGCGCTTGCCTTCGAAGACGATTCGCGTCGCGAGCGCGTGCGTCAATACCTTGAGATTGGCGCGCCGCATAGCGGGCCGCAGATAGGCATTCGCGGCGCTCCAGCGTCGGCCGCCTCCTACGGTCATATCCATGCGGCCAAAACCCTCTTGCTGATAGCCGTTCACATCCGCACTGTGCGCGTAGCCCGCTTCGGCGGCGGCCGCCAGCCAAGCTGCATGCAAGGGATTGGTGATAGAGCCGTAGCGGGTGCGCAAGGGTCCGCGATCGCCACGATAACGGTCACCACCCTCCTCGCGCCGCTCGGCACGTTTGAAGTACGGCAATACGTCCCGATATGCCCAGCCGCGTGCACCTTGCGCCTGCCAGCCCTCGAAATCCTGCGGATTACCGCGGATGTATACCAAGCCATTGATCGACGACGAACCGCCCAGCACCTTGCCGCGAGGCGTATGCATGCTGCGCCCGTTCAAGTGTGGCTCGGCTTCGGTGTGATAGAACCAATTGTACTTGGGCATGTTCATCGGAATGGACAGCGCCGAGGGCATCTGAATGAAAATCGAGCGGTCCGATCCGCCGAACTCCAACACCAATACCTTGCTGCGGCCGTCCGCGCTCAAACGGTCGGCAAGCACGCAACCGGCGGAGCCAGCCCCGACGATGACGAAATCGAATTGCTCATCGTGAGCCATCAGTAAGGCGCGTCGACGTCGCCCTTGGCGACATATACGCTTTTCAGCTGCGTGTAATGCTCGATCGCGGTGCGTCCGTTTTCCCTGCCGAGACCGGACAATTTGACGCCGCCGAATGGCAGTTCGATGGGGGTCACATTGTAGTGATTGATCCAGCATGTGCCGGCTTGCAAGCGCGCGATGACACGATGGGCGCGCGCGAGATCGTTGGTAAACACCCCGGCAGCCAGCCCAAACTCGGTATCGTTGGCGCGATCGATCACGTCCTGTTCGTGCTCGAACTCCAGAACCGACATCACCGGACCAAAAATCTCCTCACGCACAATGCTCATGTCATCGCGGCAATTGTCGAACACGGTGGGTGCAACAAAAAATCCCTTGGCCAGTTCACCGGTCAGCACCCGCGCACCGCCGGTCAAGATGCGCGCTCCCTCGGCGCGGCCGCGTTCGATGTAGGAGAGAACCTTGTGCATGTGCTGCTCCGAAATGAGCGCGCCCACTTGCGTCTCGGGATGCATGGGATCGCCTATTTTCATGGCGTCGACACGCTTGACCAGACGATCCAAAAACGCCGCTTTGATGTGCCGATGCACGAACACGCGGGTGCCGTTGGAGCACACCTGCCCGGAGGAATAGAAGTTAGCGAGCAGCGCGCCGGCAACGGCATTGTCTAACTTGGCATCGTCAAAAATGATCAAGGGTGACTTGCCGCCCAGTTCCAGCGTGACGTGCTTCAACGAACGTGCGGCATCCGCCATCACGTGTTTGCCGGTACCGACCTCGCCGGTGAGCGACACTTTGCGAATATCCGGGTGAGCGGTGAGCAGGCGTCCGGTGTCGGCGAAGCCCTGCACGACTTGAAAAACACCCTTCGGCAATCCTGCGTCGAGCAGAATTTGTTCCAGCTTGACAGCCGTAAACGGCGTCAATTCGGCCGGTTTGAATATCATTGCATTTCCGCAGGCAAGCGCCGGCGCCGCCTTCCAGCAGGCGATCTGCAAGGGATAATTCCACGCACCGATTCCGGCCACCACGCCCAGGGGTTCGCGTCGCGTGTAGCCGAAGGCCTGTGCGCCCAGGTCGATGTGCTCGCCGCTCAAGGTTTGCGCGACACCTGCAAAGTATTCGAAGCAATCCGCCCCCGACACCACGTCCACCACCCGGGTTTCCTGAATGGGCTTGCCCGTGTCGCGGGTTTCAAGCTCGGCGAGTTCATCGTTGCGCGATCTCAGCAGCTCAGCTGCCCGGTGCAATACCCGACCGCGCTCCGCGCCTGCAAGTGCCGCCCAGCCGCGCTGCGCAACGACGGCCGCCGCCACCGCTGCATTGACCTGCGCTCTGCCTGCGACATTGACAAGCCCTAGCACCTCGCCCGTGGACGGATTGATGGAAGCAAATCGATCGACCCCAGCGCTTGATCTGCGTGCGTCTGCGGATTCGCCGCCCGGCCCCGGCGCTGCCGGCGCGGCTTTGAGCCGTCCATCGACAAAATCGGTCAGCAAGGCGCGCGCACTTTCGCTGTCGGCTTCGCGCCAACCTGACAGCGCGGCGCGCAACCACACCCCGTCAATCATGGCGGCAATCATCGCCGCCAGGCTGTGGGCCTCTTCCGGCGCCACCAGCTTGCGCAAGGAATTGCGCAGATTGAGCAACGTGCGCCTTTGGTATACCAACTGAATGCGTTTCAGACTCTCGACGTGCAGCACCTGGCCCCAGAAGGCAAGCCAGGCACTTCCGGTGCGCTGGTCGAATTCCTCGGGGGCGAGATTGGCGTCGATGATGGCCTGAATCCGCCCGCGGGGCGTCCCCACCAGCCGCAGACGCGACCCGACCTGCGTGCCGACGCGACGCGCCAGCGAGCGAAATGCCGCCTCCAGCAGCCCATCCTTGTCTTCGAAGTAGTGCGCGACGAGTCCCGGCGAAACCCCGGCCCGGGCGGCGATTTGCGCAAGTGTTGTACCCACAAAGCCGACTTCCGCTAGGCTATCGATCGTCACCTCGACGAGTTGACGACGCCGCATTTCCTCGACGGGCTCAGGAAGTCCTTCTGCGGACTGGATTGCTGATATGTTCAATTTGTGGACCTCAAGCCTGGGACTCGCGCTGCATTGGACGCCCTGTCGCGATTGTGACTAAGATAGCTCACGAGAGAATTTATACGTTCGATTTCAAATACTAGGGATACATTGGTGAGTTGCGGCCATATCTCGTTAAATGCTCATTCAAAACCCAGTAATCGCATGCAATCATGCGGCCGTGTCTCCGCCACGGTCAACCCCCCGTTGAGGCTTGCTCGGCGCACGTTGCATAGGGTCGTGGCGACGCTGATGGTCGCCCATTTTGCAGCCGCGCCGAACGCCCAGGGGCAAACTCCTTCTCCCAAACCTGACCCTGAGGCGTGCCGGACTGTGCGCTTTTCCGATGTGGGCTGGACCGACGTCACAGCGACGACGGCAATCACGGCTGAGTTGCTGCGCTCCATCGGCTATTCGCCCAGCATCACCGTGCTTTCGGTGCCGGTGACTTTCGCCTCGATACACAACAACGACCTCGACGTGTTTTTGGGCAACTGGATGCCGGCCCAGGAAGCCGACCGCGCAAGTTATGTGGCGGATGGCTCGGTGGAAGTAGTCGACCCAAACTTGAGCGGCGCACGCTATACCCTGGCCGTGCCCGCGTATACCTTCGAGGCGGGGTTGCGCGAGTTCAAGGACATTCAGCGTTTCGCGCCGCAGCTTAACGATGCCATCTATGGAATTGAGCCCGGCAACGACGGCAATCGTCTGGTCCTCAAAATGCTCCAGCAGAATCTTTTCGGCTTGGGCGAATTCAAGCTGATCGAATCGAGCGAGCAAGGCATGCTGGCGCAGGTGGAGCGCGCCATCCATGATCGCCAACCCGTGGTGTTCTTGGCCTGGGAACCCCACCCCATGAACATGCGCTTCAAGCTCAAGTACTTGGGCGGCGGCGATGAGGTATTCGGGCCAAACTACGGCGGCGCAACCATTTATACCGTCACGCGCAAGGGCTTCAGCGAAGCCTGTCCCAACCTCGGGCACCTGCTCAAGAACTTGAAATTCTCGATTGGCGGCGAACAAGAAATGATGTTTGCCATTCTCGACCGCCACGAAACCCCGGAGAGCGCGGCCAGCGCTTGGCTCAAGGCCAATCCCGACACCGTAAAGACTTGGCTGGACGGCGTGCTGACCTTGGATGGCAAACCGGCCCTCGGTACTCTCGCCCAGACGGTGCGTGCGCCGCGCTCGAGCGGATTCGAATCCTGGATTACCAGCCATAAGATTCCGGTAGGCGACGCGATGGCCGTCGCCATCGATTACGTCAAGACTCATGGAACGTACTTCTTCGACGGCGTCTCCGTGGTTATTCGCGGCATGGTCGGCGCCGTGAATGCCCTGCTGCGCACCCTGCCCGCCCCTGCCTTGATAGTTGCAGCCGCAGTGCTGGCGTGGGGATTGCGGCGCTCGTTGTCCCTTGCTGCCTTCGTTGCGCTGGCGCTTTTGTTCATTTTGAATCAAGGCTATTGGGCCGCCACGCTGGAGACGCTCGCCCTGGTAATGGTGGCCACGATTGCCTCTGCAGCCATCGGCATACCGCTGGGAATTGCGGCCGCGCATAGGCCTCGGCTATTTGCGGCGCTGCGGCCGGTGCTGGATTTGATGCAGACGTTGCCCACGTTCGTGTATCTCATTCCCACACTGGTGCTATTCGGTCTTGGAGTGGTACCCGGGTTGATATCTACCGTCATTTTCGCGCTCCCGGCACCCATTCGCCTGACGCACTTGGGCATATCGTCGGTACCAAAGCCACTCATCGAAGCAGGAGAAGCGTTTGGCGCGACCCCGTTGCAACTGCTGTGGAAGGTCGAACTTCCAAGTGCCGCATCGACGATCATCGCGGGCATCACCCAGTGCATCATGCTGAGTCTCTCGATGGTGGTGATTGCCGCGCTGGTGGGTGCCGGCGGACTTGGCGTGCCCGTGGTACGTGCGCTGAACTCAGTGCAGGTGGGTATGGGATTTGAGGCCGGCTTTACCATCGTGCTCCTCGCCATCATTTTGGACCGCGTCAGCAGGCCCAAGGAACCCGGAGCGTCGCGATGAATGCCGAACTGCCGATCAATTCCGCGATGGAATTCAAGAATGTGGACATCCTATTTTCGGGCGCCGGCCGCGATGCACGCAAAAGCACGCGCGACGCCTTGGCCGCGCTCGATGCCGGCGGCACTCGCGCGGATATTCAGAATCGCTATGGCGTCATCGTCGGTGTTGCGGGCGCCAATTTGAGCGTCTCACGCGGCGAGATATCCGTGCTCATGGGCCTATCCGGGTCCGGCAAGTCGACCCTGCTCCGCGCCGCCAACGGCTTGAATCCGGTGACGCGCGGCGCCGTTTTGGTGCGCGACGGCGACTCCTCGATCGACGTAGCCAACTGCGACCGATTGCAAATGCGCCGCCTACGGCGCGAAAGAGTTGCCATGGTGTTCCAGCAATTTGGGCTG
>JAQGOD010000281.1 GCA_028293775.1 Gammaproteobacteria bacterium | reverse complement strand
CCTGCCTGCTGTCCATTGGCGCACTGGCGGCCACAGTCGCCGAAAAGTTTGATTTCATTCGCATCACGCCCACCGACGTCCGCTGGCACGACATCCCGGACGGGCATGGTGCTCAAACAGCGACGCTCCAGGGCGATCCTGAAAAGCCTGGAATTTACGTGGTGAGGGTAAAGTTTCCTCCGCATGTAATGGATTTGCCTCACTGGCACCCCAATGCGCGGTATGTCACTGTTCTTCAAGGAACTTGGTACGCCGGTACCGGCGACGTTTTCGATCTGGCAAAAGCAACGCCCATGCCACCGGGCAGTTTCATGCTTCACCCCGCTCGTGCCCCGCACTGGGACGGATCGGCGGGAGATGAGACTGTAATAGTGCAGATCATCGGCTACGGGCCGAGCGAAGGGGGACTCATTGATCCAAAGAAGCCTTACTGGATAGAGGTGTCGCGCTAGACGCCATCAAAACCTTCGTCGATGTCTATGGTTTGCGGCCGTAGGGTTCAAAGTGCAGGCCCTAGGTAAGTGTCGAGCCAAGCGAGAGTTTCCTTGATGAACTCGGTTGGTGGGACCACGTGCCCCGATGCGTAGACGACCATTCTCTTCTGCGCTTGAGGAGTCCCCAGAAAACGGAACATCGGCTTTTGGGCCGATTCAACCGGGAAGAACATGTCGTAGGTTCCATTCAGCATCAGCACCGGTTGTGTGATTCTTGGCAAATAATTGATTTGATCGACCTCTGGCAGAGCCTGTTCCATTTCCATTCCGCCGACGTTCAGCACCACGACTTTGATGCGCTTCTCTATGGCAGGAATGATTCCGCCCATGAAGCCTCCCCAACTGATGCCTAAGTACGCGACCTTATCCGCGTGCATGTCCTTCTTGGTTTCCAGGTAATCGATCGTCCGCGAGAATTCCTTGACCCACATGATGACGTGGTCCTTGTACCTGACCGTCGTGTCCTGCAGATCCGACTTCGTGCCGTCCTCCCGCTCATACGTGCCTTTGTTGATCGGAAAAATCAGCGCCCGTCCACTCTTCATGATGAACTGCATGCGGTTGTTGATCATCATCGCGTCGAATTTGCTCTCATGAAACCCGTTAGAGCCCGAGAAGTAGACGACCGGCTGAAGCCGGCCTGAATAGTTCTTGGGCAGGAATATGTAGACAGTGAGTCGCTCTTTGTTATAGCCGGCATCGATCGAAACGACCTCGGCCCTCCATGCCTCGCTTTCCAGGGTCCTGTCCAACTTTGCGTCAACCGGCGTTTTGTCATACGTGAACTGTCGCGCGAAATTGGCGAAGGTGGCGTCGTTAACCGGCCTCTCCCTGGCATAGTCCCTGAATTCCATCGAGATGGACTGCCTGAGCGAGGCCGAGGACGAATCGCCGGGCAATTCCTTGATGCACCTGAATCCGTCGGACTCGCTGCGATCAAGCGCTCGTTGCGTGAAGCTGTCGTTGAACGCGTACGACGGATCAGTCCAGCCGCCACCCAGGATGAAGTGTTGGTCTGAGTCGCCGCTTTGATTGAAAGTCCACTCTCGGGCGTTTCCGGCAAGATCGTAGATGCCAAATGTGCTGAAGCCGGGAAGGCTGCCCACTGCGCTGGTCGACTTACCGCTGAAATTGCTCAGCGGCAGCACGAACTCAGACCGCCAGGTATCGGCCACGGCGGCCCAGTGAAACACTGTCGGCAATTGTTTTTGCGCGAAGGCGGCGTACGCCGCCGCCTCGTACCAAGACACGCCTGTGACAGGGTGATTTTCCATGCCATCGGGGTACGTGCCTGCTTCCCACGTTGCGGGCCCTTTCCGGCCCGTTCGGTCCGTGAACTTCAGCAATGCGGTATCGAGCGGTATCGCCTTTCCGCCGTCCAAGATTGGAACGGTCCAGTACGCCGCATTTGTGTACCCGCCGGCATCAACGAATGCCTTGAACTGTTTGTTCGTGACCTCGAACTTGTCGATCAAGAATTCGGGCACTTCTCTGGGTCCATACTTCTCGAGACCAATGATTTCCATATCGGTCTTTGATTTTGGTATGCGAACCATGTTCTCGGGCAGGCTCCCGAGCAGGTTCATCGTCAGGTGCTCCACGATCGGCCGGATCGTCAAGGAGAGCTTGGGGGCGGCCAGTTCGATCGTTTGATAGCCCGCCTTTCTGACTTCCAAGCGCAGGAAATCCTTAGGCACCCTCACGTCCTTGAACGGCGTCACGCCGGCCGACCGCCAGTCGGCGGCAGGCGTGTCGTAGTCCTTCCAGAAGACCTCGGCGCCGGCAGGTTCGGTCTCGATCGATATTGTGCTTGCGATCGACGGCCACAACTTCGCCAAGCTGGGATCGTTGGGCAGGGACTTTCCCGCCTCGACGGCCTTGTCGAATACCTGTCGGTTGCTCCGAAACAGCGTCGCCGCGGCGGCTTGAATCTCGGGCAGTAGTTCGTTTCGCGCGTGTTCCTTCTTGTGCCAAGACGCCGTCAGAAGCAGCCCGCCGATTATCAGCAGCACGGCGGGAATCGCCAGTGCCAGGGCCTTGAACCGGCCGGTGCGGCCCGAGTTCGATTTGGCGGGAGCCGCCGGTTGCGCGCGGGGCGCCGGGGGGGCGCCGGCGGATGTGAGCACCCGCACGCGCTCGACGAACTCGGTGGATGTCTTGCCGTCCCGCAGGCGCGTCCATTGCACTTCCCGGAATTTCTCGGGTACGCGAGCGTCGGCGTCGGGCGTTGCGTCTATGACGACCGGCAGCAAGAACGCCCGGTCATGTGCCATGTCGAGTGTCCGGCCGACCGCCAGATTCCACTCGCTTCGAAAATAGACCTCTTCGCGCGCCTGGGTGTTGGTCGAGATCACCGGCAGGAACAGCTTGCAGTCCTTGATCTGCCGCCGGATCGAGGCATCCCAGACCTCGCCACCGCGCAGCTCGGTCTGGTCGAACCAGACTTCGATGCCGGCAGCCCTAAGTGCGTCGCAGATGCGGCGCGCTGCCTCGGCATCTTGCGAGGCATAACTCAAGAAAACGGCATGCGACGGTACGCTCATTCGGCGAGAGCTTATCCCAATTTCACGCCCCGCTCTCGGAGGCGCGGGCCTTCGCTCACTCGGCCAAGCCGAGCTTCACCAGCAACGCGCGGTAGCGGGGATCATTCTGCAGGCTGGCGAGCAGCGGATCGTACGCAATGCCGTTGAGCCCGCTGTCGCGCTGTTCGTAGGCTCGCGCCAGCCACTCGAAGGCTTTGTCTTTGTCGCCGCTCCAGGCATAAACATCGCCGATTTGGTATGCCATATCGGCTGCGTGCTTGGCGATGAGGTCCCTGAGCGCTTGCTGCGATGACTTCTCGCGACCGCTCGCGTGCTCGATCATGATGCCGGCCATTTGCCGACTGGGTTCATTGCTTTGCTTTTGGAATTCGGCTTGCGCGTCGGCGAGCCTCCGGTCCAGCATGTGCAGCTGTCCCAGTGCGAAGTGAAAGGAGTCATCGGCGGGGCTGATCGCGAGGGCCCGCTCCAGCGCACGGCGCGCCGCTGGGTAATCGCCCGTCATGGTCAGGAACAATCCGACGTTGGCCCAGGCGTACCCGCTGAGCGGATCGAGCTCGATGGCCTTGTTCATGGCTTTGATGGCCTGGGGAATTTTGCCGTAGGCCGCAATCTGCGCGCCGTACAGGCTTTGAACCGCGCTTTCGCCGGGTGCAAGGTTCAGTGCCTGCTCGCTGTCGGCGCGGGCTCCGGCAAAGTCCAATGTCTCGAGGCGGTACAAGGCGCGCGCGCGGTAGCCGTCGACCAGTTGCGGCGCCAGCTCGAGTGCCTTCTCGGCGTCGTCGTGCGCTTGAGCGAACTTTGCAGCGTCCTGCTTGGCAACCGCGAGGGAAGTCTCGCTGAAGGACAGTCCGGCGTAGGCGGCGGCGAAGTTCGGATCGAGCGCGATGGCTTGGCGATAGGAACTGACCGCGCGTTCGAGGTCTTCCGCATTGCCGCGGCGACCGAATTGCCGAGCCAACAAGAATTGGTTATAGGCTTCCGGATTGTCACTGCGGCTAGGATCGAGGCCCAACGCCGGCAGTAGTTTGAGCTTCAGTGCCGCGACCACCGCGGCAGCGATTTCATCCTGCACCTGGAAAATGTCTTTGACGTCGCGTTCGTAACTTTGCGACCACAGATGTACGCCGTCATCTGCGCGGATCAACAGCGCGGTAACTCGCACCGTGTTGCCCGCACGGCGTACGCTCCCATCGAGGACGTGCGCGACCCCCAAGGCCGTGCCGATCTGCGCTATGGGGACCTGCGTCCCCCGGTAGTGGAACGAGGAGGTTCGAGCAATGACCTCCAAGTCCTGAATTTGCGCGAGCAGAGTGATCAGTTCCTCCGACAGTCCGTCGGAAAAGTATCGTTGGTCTTTGTTCTCGCTCAGGTCCAAGAACGGCAAGACGCAGATGGATTTTTCGCTGATCGGTCTTTTGACATAAACCGAAGTGGCCGCGCTGGCCGTCTCGCGTACCCGGTCAGCGGCTTGACGTTGTATCTCGTACGCCGTCACCGCCATCACGAGCAGCGCGGCAGCCATACTGACCGACACTTCCATGCGATTGCGGCGCACGAACTTGATCAGCCGATAGAGCAGCCGCGGCGGCTGCGCCATCACCGGTTTGCCGTCGAGGTGGCGCTGCAGATCATCCGCCAACGCGGCGGCGCTCGCGTAGCGCGCCTCAGGCTCTTTAGCGAGGGCCTTGAGCAGGATCAGGTCCAAATCGCCGCGCAACTGCCGCACCAGCTGGTCGTGTGTGGTGGCCCGCGCCGTCCAAGCATCCTGTACCACCTGTGTACTGGGCTTGCGGACTTCGGCCGCGGCGATGGCCTGCTCCAGCATGGCCCGCGACGCGCCGGCATTCAGCTTATAAGGCCTATCGCCGGTCAAGAGTTCGAACAGCACCACGCCCAAGGAATAGATATCGCTTTTGGCATCGACGGGATCGCCCCGAACCAGCTCGGGGCTGGAATATACGGGAGTCAGGGCATGTCCGTAAACGCTGGTGAGCGGTAGCTGGCTGTCGCCTCCGCCGCTGTCCAGCAGCGTCGCGACGCCAAAATCCAACAGACGCGCCTGCCCTTCATGGGTGACCAAGATGTTGGAGGGCTTGAGGTCGCGATGAATGACGTGGCGATCGTGTGCGTACTGCACTGCTTCGAGCACCTGCAGAAATAGCTGCAACCGCTGGCGGAGATGGAGACGCTGTGCGTCGCACCAGTCGGTGAGCTGTTCGCCTTGCACGAATTCCATCGACAAGTAAGGCAGGCCGCAGGGATCGATGCCCGCGTCATAGAGCCGCGCGATGTGAGGATGCTCCAAGCTCGCAAGGATGTCGCGCTCGCGCGCGAAGCGCTGTTCCAGATCCCGCCGCACGCGCGTCAGCGCGGGCAGCTTGAGAGCGACTTCGCGCTTGAAGACGCCGTCGGCACGCCTGGCCAGCCACACCTCGGCCATGCCGCCGGCACCTAAGGGCCGGATCAATTCATAGGGTCCTACGCGTGCGCCGGGCTCCAGGCCAGACCCGGCCTCGGTATTGGCGAGGCTGGGGAGCGGAAACTTGGGCAGTATCAAATGAGTCTTCGGCCTGGCCTCATCGTCGTGGTCCGATAGCAGCGCTTCGCGCAAGGTCGGAGCGATATCCGCGTATTCAGGCGGCAACGCGTCAAGCCACGCGCGTCGGCCTTGGCCGTCCAGCGGCAGCGCCTCGTCGAGCAGGCGGCTCATCGCTCTCATTTGAGCAATCGAGAGCTTCATGCGTTCATCGCAACGATGCCGCTAGAATCAGCCGCGCTTTCTCCCAATCGCGTTGCACGGTGCGTTCGGTAATATCCAAGGTTTCGGCAATCTCCCGCTCGGTGTAGCCGCCGAAGTAACGCATTTGCGCAACCTGCGCCAAACGGGGCTCGGCTTGCGCCAAGTCCTCCAGCGCCTCGTGCACGCGCAATACCGAATCCTCGTTGTCGGCGAGATTGGCCTCAAGGTTGGTGGACAGTGTCAACGGCCGCCAGTCGCCGCCGCGCTTTTGGGCGATCCGTTCCCGCACGCTATTGACGATGACCGAACGCATCACCTGCGAGGCGTACGCAAAAAACGCCCGCCGGTCCTCGGCGCGCAGTTCCCCCACTTGCACAAAGCGCAAATAAGACTCGTGCACCAGGCTGCTCGTGTCCATCACGGTGCTGCGTCCCCCGTCACGCAAGCGAGTTCGCGCCAGCCGCTGCAAATCGGTGTAGGCCGCCGCAAACAGGGCGTCGCGCGCGCCGGCGTCGCCCGCCTGCATCCGTCCCAGCAGCTCGGTGAGCTGAGTCATCCCCTCTCCTGAACGGATCGACAGTCCGGAAGATAGCGCGTCCACCGGGCCCGTGCCACGGCCAATTGAAGGGCGGAAATGTCGGGTTTCGGGCACGCAGCGTGTCTGTATGGGTACGGCCGAGAAATCCGCCATCGGTAACGACTATCAACTCACCAGGAGAAGACCCATGAACACGCCAATCAAGTACACCCCCAGGCGCCTCGCCGCCAGCGCACTGCTGATCGCGGCCGCATCCGGCTTCGCAGGAGTTTGCTCAGCCGCCGACACCAATCCGTTGCAAGCATTGGTGAAATATGGCGATCTTAATGTCTCGAGTTCCGAGGGTGCAGCCGCGCTTTACACCCGAATACATGCAGCCGCGGAGCAAGTATGCCGTCCTCTCGACAACCGCGACATGGCGTTCAAGAAACTCAAAGAAGCCTGCGTCAGCACCGCGATTGCGGATGCCGTGACCAAGGTCGATCAGCCGGCGTTGTTCTCCGTGTACAGCGCAAAGAGCGGGATCTCGAAGCCCATCATGCTGGTGGCCCGCTAGATGGTTGGCCGCAAAACCCCGTGCGGTGGCTCAAGAGCCGCCGCACGGACCTTCCGGCGAGGCGCCGTGGCTTGGGAGACCTGAAATTGGCGTTGCGGCGCCGCGAATTGAAGTTCAAAATCGGCCCATGCCGAACGTGCCGCAACATTCGAAACGAGTCGTCGAGGCTCCCGCTGCGCAGTTGGCGCAGCCCAACCGCATCCTGTCCGTGGTCCTATCGCCCGATGAGGACGTGCAATGGATTTGGTCGCACTCGTGGGACGGCAGCTACGTCAGCGGATATCACATCGTGAAGGCTGCGCCGAACGATTAGGGCCGGACCGTGGCGCGCTCCAAGAGTCGTCCGCGGGATCCGCAAGACAATCCTCTCTTCCAAGAGATCTGGAACGTGGTGGCAGCGATCCCTCGCGGGCAAGTGTCGACTTACGGCGCGGTGGCGCGTGCAGCCGGGCTGCCCGGCCGCGCGCGGCTGGCGGGACGTGCGCTGCGCGAGTCGCCTAAAGCGATGAAGCTGCCGTGGCATCGCGTGATCGGTGCGGGCGGGCGCATCGTCTTTCCGCGCTCGGCGCTTGCGCACCGGGAGCAGGCCCGGCGGCTGCGCGCCGAAGGCGTCGTCGTTAACGAGGGCCGCGTCGGCCGCGCATTCATTGCCGATTTGGAGTAGGCGAAGTTACGCCAGCGCCGAGCGGCGGGCGTCGATCGTGATGATGCGAAATTCCGTTACCGAACGCACCAGCTGTTCAGGCGTGCCGATGCCCACGTACTTGCCAGCGTCCACGAACACGTAGCCGTCGTTCAAATAGCGTTGATCCTCGGCGATGAGCACCTGGATCAGTTCTTCCAGGGGCCGGCTGACTTCGATCAACAACGGGTCGCTCTCCATGAAGGTCGCGCAACTCTTGCGGCCGTAGACTTCCGGATAATAGGGCAGGGTGTAGATTTCCAAAAAGCGCCGCCGGTTGATCAAGCCGACGGGTTGCCCGTCTTCGCCAGGCGGGCTCGGCGGTCGTTCCTTAAGGAATGGCTGATTAACTTACTGCGTTGAACGGCAAGCTACCCAAGAGCTCCGCGACACCGTTCCACATGACTTGGATGCCGATGCAGAACAACAGGAATGCAGACAGCCGCACCACGATGGTGGTGCCGGTGATGCCGATCCATTTCGCCAGGCGCGCCGAGTTTCGATAGAACCCGTAGATCAGTACCGATATCAGCGCTGTGGCGGCGAGCGTTTCGATGAAGAAGGCGAGCGAAGACGTGTGGAAGCCGCTCGGGCGGCCTGCACCCAGGGAGATGGCGACCGAGATAGTGCCCGGGCCGGTGGTCAGGGGCATGGTGAGCGGATAGAAGGCAAGCCGGCTGGGCGAGACGTCCATGGACTTAGGTTCAGGCGTTTCGCTGCGGCGCTGTTGGGTGGCGTCGGGGGCATTGAGCATGCGCCAGCCCGCCGCGGCGACGATTAGGCCGCCGGCCACGCGCAGCACGGGCAAGGAGACGCCGAAGAAACCCAAGACGTAGGCGCCAATGTACAGCGAGGCGGCCATGATGATGAAGGAGTAAATGGCCACCCAGCGCGCCGTGAGGGCGCGGGTTTCAAAATCGAGTTCGCGGGTCGCACCGAAGAATATGAATGCGCCCGACAGTGGATTGACGATGGAGAACAACGCGGTGAACGTCAGCAGGAATGTCGAGAAGGAGATCTCCATCTTGTGCATTCTAGCGAATCGCCATGCCGCCTAACGGTTAATGGCTTGCGCTTGAACAATGGCCTGCACCAAGCGTTGCGGCGAGTAGCCGGTGACGTAGGGCGTGAGGCCTAGCCGTACGATGACCAGTTGACGCGACTTGATGATGGCTACGCTCTGACCGTCATGCCCGGACATCCAAAAGGTGTCCGCGGGAATGCCGAAGGCCGCGTCGGGATTCACGCCGGGGGTCACCGGTTCCGAGCCCCACAGCCAGGTTTGCCCCTGGCCGTATTGGCCGCGCGAGGCCGCCACCGGGGTGGACATCATGGCCACAAACCCAACGGGAAGCAGGTCCTGTCCGGCCCAGGCTCCGTCTTGCAGCAGGAACTGTCCATAGCGTGCCCAGTCGCGCGCGGTGGCATACATATAAGAGGAGCCGACCGGCGTGCCGTGTTCGTCCGGCTCGATGATCGCGCTCATCATTCCCAATGGCTCGAAGAGGCGCCGGCGCACGAAGTCGTGGATATCTTCGCTAGCGTGTTCTTGAGCGATGCGCGACAGAATTAGCGCGGTGCCGCTGGAATAGAGCCAGAATTCGCCGACAGGGTGCGCCAGCGGATGCGAGCTCGCGAAGCCGGCCATGTCGGGCTGCAAGTACAGCATGCTGGTGACGTCGGAGACCGCGCCATACGCTTCGTTCCATTGAAGGCCGCTCGACATGGCGAGTAAGTCCGCGACGCGAATGCGTTCGCGGCCATCGGTGATGCCGGGCCACAGTCCTGCTTGATCGAGCGACAGCTTCCCGTCTTTGACCAGCAGACCGATGACACCGGCCATCACGGTTTTGGTCATGGACCAGCCGAGCAGGGGAGTGCTTGCATGGAATCCGGGCGCATAGCGCTCGCCCACGATGCGGCCATGATCCACCACGACGATGGCGCGCACGCCGGCACCGGCGAGTGCGTCATTTGCCAGCACGCGATCCACGGCCGGGTTGGTTTGCACCGCCGCGCCGTCCGGCCAAGGGGACGAGTCGTCCGGCGGGGGCGGCCTGCTCGACAGCGGCGGCGCGATACGTGCCGTCTCGAGCTTGCCATCGGGCAGCACGGTGCATCCTTTCTCGTAACGATACTGCGCCAAGCCCTTGCCGATGAATCCCAGCAATCCCGCGCGCACCACCCCACGCTCACGGTCCACGGACACGCGCATGAAACCCAGGATCGCAATGCCGGGCGACTGCACATCGTCATTCAACACCGCCTGGGGATCGCGGCCGGCGAGGAACACGTTGGAGCAGACGATTTTCGCGGCGTAATTGGCGCCCACGCGCAGCAGCGCCGGGGGCTTGAGCCACAGAATCAATGCCAGTATGGCCACCACCAGGAGCAGCCCGCCCAAAGCTCTTCGAAGTATTTTCATTTTTTTACCAATTGAGCTCGGCCATCAGCGCCGCGTAAGTATTGATGCCGTCCCATAAGTTCTGCAGGCGCAAGTTCTCGTTGGCGGCGTGTTGGCTGTTGTCATGATTGACGATGGGCAGGCAAATGATGGGCGCGGAAAACACGTTGGCAAACATGTACAGCGGTACGCTGCCGCCCGACATGGGCAACACGACAACGGGCGCGCCGGCGGCCTTGGTGGCCGCGGCAATCACGGCCTTCGCGGCGGGCGTGGACATATCGGAGCGCAGCGCCGGATATCCTGTCTCCCACACCAGTCGAATGATGCGTGGGTGCGCGAGGCGCGTGGCCAGGTCCGGCTCATCGTTCACGATGGTGTAGCCGTGAGCCGTGATGAAGTGCTCCACGGTTTTGCGCACATCGGCGGGGATCTGGTCCGGCACCAGGCGAAAATCCAGGGAAATCGTGGCGTTGACGGGAATGGCGTTGGCTGCCGCATCGCCCACCTGGCCTGCGCGGATGCCGCGGATATTGAGTGCGGGACGCATGAGGCTGGCAGGCAACTCTTCGCTGCCCTCGGAGCGTCCGATCCCGAACTCGCGCTTCAAGGCATCGCCGACGGGCGGCAAGTTCTTCAACGCGGCCTGCTCTTCGGTGGTGATGGCGCGCACGCGGTCGTGAAACCCGGGAATGGTGATGCGGCCGTTGTCGTCGCGCATCTGCGCGATCAGCGTCGCCGCCATGGCGGCAGGATTCGGCACCCAGTTGCCATAGTGCCCGTCGTGCAATGCGCGCAAGGGTCCGTATATCGTGGCCTCCACGGTCGTCACGCCGCGCGCGCCGAAAAATACCATGGGCCGGCGGGTCTGGTGCACGGGTCCATCGCCGATGAGAAATAAATCCGCGGCGAGCAGCTTTTGATTGTCGTGCAGCGCTTGGGCCAAGTGCGTCGAGCCGGCCTCTTCCTCGCCCTCCCAAAGAACCTTGAGGTTCACCGAAGGGCTGGTGTGCGTGGCCTTGAGAGCATCGAAGGCGGCGATGAAGGCGGCGATGGAGGCTTTGTCGTCGCTGACGGCACGGCCGAACAGGCGCCACTCGGGATCGAACGGCGATGACGCTTTTTTCCAGTCGACATCGCGAGCGGCATCGGTGAGCGCTTGCTCGCGCATCACGGGCTCGAAGGGATCGGAACTCCATTGCGAGGGGGTGACCGGCTGGCCATCGTAATGGGCGTAGAACACCACCGTGCGGGTGGCGTTAGGCACCTTGAGATATCCGAACACGGCCGGCGGCGAAGCTGTCCCCGTCGAGAGTTCCGACACCTCGAAGCCGCGCTGCTTCAAGGCATCCTCGAGCGCACGGGCGGTGGCGAGGAGGCCGGCAGGATCGGCTGCGATGCTTTTCAGGCGAGTCAGTGCGTCGAGCTGGTTCACGATGGCGGACTCATGGGCGAGTCGATACTGCTGGACCTGGGCGCGAAGATCCGCCGCCTGAGCCTGCCAGCCGCCTAAGCCCAGGCCGATAAGTAAAGTGATGCGGATGATGCGGGAGATGCACTGCATGTTGTTCTTTCCTTGGACGAGCGCGGTTGCGCGAAGTATCTTAACAATCTTGAAAGCGCGGGACGGAGCCTTCGGCACGGTATGAACACGGAAGAGACCATGTCATTCGTCAAGCAACAGGGCGTCGTGCTGGTTTCGGCGCGGGGTCCCGTTCCACGGCTGACCGAAGTTATCGCCGGCGAACCGATCGCGGGAAGCTGGTGGGCGCATTCGAAGAGCCATGAGATCTTTCGCGTTTTGCAGATTTTGAGCAACTCGCCGGACATTCTCGTGTGCCGCCTCGTCTGCGGGCACGTGACCTGGGTCCATCGGCGCCTCTGGCCGGCGCTGGTGAAGATGGCCGATCACTTTGGTGCCGACCGGCTGGCACAAATTCGGGAGGAGCATACGGCGAGCGGCAAGCATGTGAACCATACCGTTGCCTTTCCGGAGTGGGTCCCGCGTGAGGTTTTTGCCCAAGCACAGAAGCTTAAGCACCAAGACGCGAGGGCGTTATTGGGAGCGTTGCTCGATTTGCCGTACGCATCGGCGAAGCGAGCGGCGGCTAAGAAGTCCAAAAGATAGCGCGGCTCGGGCTTGTTGTGTGCGCATCAGTGCGCTCGCGCGGCAAGACGAGTCTGCATCTCTTGCAGCGGCCTTTTGAATTGACTGCCCAGCACCCGGTGGGTGTTCTGAATCGCTGCTGCGGATGCCAACATCGTCCGTGATCGTTGCCGATTTCCAGAGGCAAGCAGACATTTGGCCAATGCTATTTGCACCTGCGCTATCCACGGACTGTTTTGGTCGTCATTGGCTTGGCGAAGCCGCAATGCTTGCTCCAAGTTTGCAGTGGCTGCGGACAAGTCGCCCCCCGCAATCTGCGCCTCTCCCAGCCAAAGCAAACTATCGGCTTCCAGAGTTTGATAGTAGGCCCGTAACGGG
>JAQGOD010000273.1 GCA_028293775.1 Gammaproteobacteria bacterium | reverse complement strand
CGAGGAGATCAAAGTCGCCGGCGCAAGCGATATGCTCGAGGCGCTGAAGACGATGCCCGCGGCGGCCGAACGCACCTGTGTCGAGGCGTCCGTGACGACCCTCGAAAGCGGCCTGCCGAGGCTGGTGGAGCGCGCGCAAGCCTGGGCGGAAGGCAATGTCGAGCGCATCGAGAACCTGCCTGAACTCAAGGAAGTCGATGCCTGCCGCAGCGCCCTGGATGAGGGCAAGGGCGCCTTCGATGTGATCGGCCGCATACGGCAGACCTGGCTCGAGAATATCGAAAAATATCTGCGATCCGCCGGGACCACCATTGCCGTGGTCAACTTGGATATGCTGCTCGAACGCGGTGGCCTGCTCGATGAGCTGCGTGCGGATGGCTATGAAATCGAAGGGCCTTAGAGAGTAATAGTGGACTTTAATGCTTGCTGCAACGCAGCAATGACCTTGACACTAACGCCGACGGTTCCTACAATCGCCGGCCTTTGTCTGCGGGCACTTGTGCCGGGCCTCGAGCCCGTAAATTTTTGGTTTTGCATCAACGGACTGCTTTTCCTACGGGCGGTTTCTAAAGGTATTTATGGCGACGACGACCCAATTAATCCGAACCGGCCGCAACGAGCCTGCTTGGAAGTCCAAGGTCCCGGCTCTGGCGGCTTCGCCGCAGAAGCGTGGGGTATGTACGCGCGTGTACACGACCACGCCGAAAAAGCCCAATTCCGCTTTGCGCAAGGTCTGCCGCGTACGCTTGACCAACGGTTACGAGGTCTCCAGCTACATCGGCGGCGAAGGGCATAACCTGCAGGAGCATTCGGTGGTGTTGATCCGCGGCGGCAGAGTCAAGGATCTGCCCGGTGTACGCTATCACACGGTGCGCGGCGCGCTTGATTGCGCGGGTGTCAGCGATCGGCGGCAAGGCCGCTCCAAATACGGCGCCAAACGGCCCAAGAAATAGCCAAATAGGCCAAAAGGTTCTCTTATGTCCCGCAGAGCAGCAGCCCCGCATCGCACGATTCTTCCCGATCCCAAGTTCGGCAATGACATGTTGGCGAAATTCATCAATATGGTGATGGAACGCGGCAAGAAGTCAGCCGCAGAGAAGATCGTGTATGGCGCCATTGATCGTATCAGCGAAAAGAAGGCCGGTGCCGCAGGCGTAGAAGCCATTGCTGTCCTGCAGCAGGCCTTGGATAACGTCAAGCCGGTGGTCGAGGTCAAGTCCCGCCGAGTCGGCGGTGCCACTTACCAGGTGCCCGTTGAAGTACGTGCAAACCGCCGCCAGACCCTGGCCATGCGCTGGGTCATCGAAGCGGCCACCGCGCGCAGCGAGAAGTCCATGGCCCACCGCTTGGCTGCTGAATTGATGGAGGCTGCCGAAAATCGCGGCGCCGCCGTGCGCAAGCGTGAGGATACTCACCGCATGGCCGATGCCAATAAGGCCTTCGCGCACTATCGCTGGTAGCGCTACCGCGGCTGGAATTGCACCGAATCGGCCATATATAAAGTTCTATCGGACGGGGCCGCATCGGCCCCGTTAACAGTTGCGCGAAGCGCATGGAAAGTTATGGCACGCACTACGCCCATAGAGCGATACCGGAATATCGGTATTTCCGCTCACATCGACGCGGGGAAAACAACCGCGACCGAGCGTATTTTGTTCTACACCGGCGTGTCCCACAAAATCGGCGAGGTCCATGACGGCGCGGCGGTCATGGACTACATGGAACAGGAGCAAGAGCGCGGCATCACCATCACAGCCGCGGCCACCACGTGTTTCTGGAAGGGGATGGACAAGAGCTTCCCCGAGCACCGCATCAACATTATCGACACGCCCGGTCACGTCGACTTCACCATTGAGGTCGAACGCAGCTTGCGCGTGTTGGACTCCGCCATCGCCGTCTACTGTGCGGTTTCCGGCGTGCAGCCGCAATCCGAGACCGTTTGGCGCCAGATGAACAAGTACGGCGTGCCGCGCATCGCGTTCGTCAACAAGATGGACCGTGCCGGCGCGAACTTTCTGCGCTGCGTCGAGCAAATTAAAACGCGTCTGCGGGGCAACCCGGTCCCCATTCAACTGCCCATCGGCGCCGAAGAGGGCTTCGTCGGCGTAGTCGATCTCGTCAAGATGAAGGCGATCTGGTGGGACGAGGAAACTCAGGGCATGAAGTTCGAGTATCGCGAGATCCCCGCGGAGATGCGCAAGGAGTGCGAAGAGTGGCGCGGCAAGATGATCGAGGCCGCCGCCGAAGGCGACGAGAGCTTGCTGAATAAGTATTTGGACAGCGGCTCTTTGAGCGACGAGGAGATCAAAAAAGGTCTGCGCGAGCGCGCGGTGAAAAACGAAATCTGCCTGGTCACCTGCGGTTCGGCTTTCAAGAACAAGGGCGTGCAGGCCGTGCTCGATGCCGTGGTCGAATACATGCCGTCCCCGACCGAAGTACCTTCCGTCAAGGGTCAAAGCGAAAACGGCGAACCCATGACCCGCAAGGCCGACGATGCGGAGCCGTTCTCGGCGTTGGCCTTCAAAATTTTGAATGACCCGTTCGTCGGCAACCTGACTTTTTTCCGTGTGTATTCTGGAACGCTCAATTCCGGCGACCAAGTTTTCGTGCCGAATCGAAGCCGCGCGGAACGCATCGGCCGCTTGCTGCAGATGCATGCCAGCGATCGTTCCGAGATCAAGGAAGTGCGCGCCGGCGATATTGCGGCCGCGGTTGGCCTCAAGGATGTCACCACGGGCGACACGCTGTCCGACTTGCACAAAGTCATCATCCTGGAAAAAATGGAATTTCCCGAGCCGGTGATTTCGGTGGCTGTCGAGCCGAAGACCAAGGTTGACCAAGAGAAAATGGGTTTTGCCTTGCAGCGGCTGGCCAAAGAGGATCCCTCGTTTCGCGTGCACACCGATGCCGAATCGGGCCAGACCATCATCGAAGGCATGGGCGAGCTGCATCTGGAAATCATCGTCGACCGCATGAAGCGCGAATTCAAGGTCGAAGCGAATGTCGGCAAACCCCAGGTTGCTTACCGCGAAACGCTGCGCAACACCGTCGAGTCCGAAGGCAAATTCATTCGCCAGACCGGCGGGCGGGGCCAGTATGGACATGTGTGGCTGAAGCTCGAGCCGCTGCCGCCGGGCAAGGGCTACGAGTTCGTCAATGGAATTGTCGGGGGTACCGTACCTCGCGAATACATCCCTGCCGTGGACAAAGGGATTCAAGAAGCGGTGCAGACCGGCGTGATCGCGGGCTATCCCATCGTGGATGTGAAGGTCACGATATTCGATGGCTCGTACCATGATGTCGACTCGAATGAGATGGCTTTCAAGATCGCGGGATCGATCGGTTTCAAGGAAGGGTTTCGCAAGGCCAAGCCGGTGCTGCTCGAGCCCATCATGAAAGTCGAGGTGGTGATGCCCGAAGACTATTACGGCGATATCGTCGGGGATTTGAGCCGCCGCCGTGGTCAAATCATCGGCACCGAAGACAGTCCGTCCGGCAAGGTGGTGACCGCCGAGGTGCCGCTGGCCGAAATGTTTCAATACTCGACGTCAATGCGCTCCATGAGCCAGGGCCGGGCGAACTACACCATGGAGTTCGCGAAATACCAGGAAGTGCCGGGCAATGTCGCAGACGTCGTGATGAAGAAAGCTTCTTAAGAGTCCGAAACGCGTATTTATTTTTTTGAGAGGTAAGGCCTGTGTCGAAGGGGAAGTTTGAGCGAACGAAGCCGCACGTGAACGTGGGGACGATTGGGCATGTTGATCATGGCAAGACGACCTTGACGGCAGCACTGACGAAGGTGATGGCGGAGAAGTACGGCGGGGAGTTCAAAGCCTACGATCAGATCGACAAGGCCCCCGAGGAGCGGGCGCGAGGGATCACGATTGCCACGGCGCACGTGGAGTATCAGAGCGAGGCGCGCCACTACGCGCACGTGGACTGTCCCGGGCATGCCGACTATGTGAAGAACATGATCACGGGGGCGGCGCAGATGGACGGGGCGATACTGGTGGTGTCGGCGGCCGATGGCCCGATGCCCCAGACGCGGGAGCACATTTTGCTGGCCCGGCAAGTAGGGGTGCCCTACATCGTGGTGTATTTGAACAAGGCCGACATGGTCGATGATGCGGAGCTTTTGGAGCTGGTGGAGCTTGAAGTGCGCGATCTGTTGACGCTGTACAAGTTTCCCGGGGATAAGACCCCGATCATCACAGGCTCCGCGCTCAAAGCCCTGGAAGGGGATGAGAGCGAGATCGGGGTGCCCTCGGTGATCAAGTTAGTCAAGGCGCTGGATGAGTACATTCCGGTGCCCAAGCGCGCGGTGGAAGGGGCATTTTTGATGCCGGTGGAAGATGTGTTCTCGATCGCCGGGCGCGGCACGGTGGTGACGGGTCGCATTGAGCGCGGCATCGTGAAGATCAACGATGAGGTGGAGATTGTGGGGATTCGCCCGACGACCAAGACCACCTGCACGGGTGTGGAGATGTTCCGCAAGCTCTTGGATGAGGGTCAGGCGGGAGATAACGTTGGGGTGCTCTTAAGGGGCACGAAGCGCGAGGAAGTGGAGCGCGGGCAGGTGTTGTGCAAGCCCGGCAGCATCACGCCGCACACCAAGTTTGAAGCCGAAGTGTACGTCTTGAGCAAGGAAGAGGGCGGGCGGCACACGCCGTTCTTCAAGGGTTATCGGCCGCAGTTCTACTTTCGCACCACCGATGTGACGGGAGCTGTGGAGCTGCCGGAGGGCACCGAGATGGTGATGCCTGGGGACAACATCAAAATCGTGGTGGAACTGATCGCCCCGATCGCCATGGAGCAGGGCTTGCGTTTCGCCATCCGTGAGGGCGGCAAAACCGTCGGCGCAGGTGTGGTTGCCAAGGTTTTAGCGTAGACTTTGCCACCGTTTTGGGGCGGGGTCGCTTCGACCCCGGGAATTGTTGGCGCGAAGCGCCTGGAAATGTAAGAGAAGATTTATGGCTAATCAGAATATCCGTATCCGCCTGAAGGCTTTCGATCATCGCCTGATCGACAAGTCGGCGCGCGAAATCGTCGACACCGCGAAACGCACCGGCGCGACCGTCAAAGGTCCCGTGCCCTTGCCCATTAAAATGGAGCGATTCACGGTATTGACCGCCCCGCACGGCGATAAAGACGCCCGTGATCAGTTCGAAATCCGTACGCACAAGCGCTTAATGGACATTTTGAACCCCACGGACAAGACCGTCGATGCGCTGATGAAGCTGGAACTCCCGGCCGGCGTCGACGTCCAAATCAAGCTGAATTAGGGTTTTCGGGCGGGGTCGGAACGACCCCGTTAAGGGTTGCGCGAAGCGCATGGCAATGAACTTGCGCGAAACGCCTGAGATCCCTATACTCCCGCGTCCATTTTAGAGGTCGGAGCGCGTGGGTGCCGACGCCAAATTCTCAAGGGGATTTGGGGTCCGTGTGTCCAAACCGCTGATCTGTCGCAACGATGCGAGGCTCAATTGAAGCTCTCGCTGTATGAGGATTGACAATGTCCATTGGTCTGGTTGGCCGCAAGTGCGGCATGACCCGAGTATTCACCGACGCCGGTGTGACTGTGCCCGTGACAGTTGTCGAGGCGTTGCCGAATCGCATCTCGCAAGTCAAAAACGATAAAACCGACGGCTATCGCGCGGTTCAAATCACCATTGGCAGCCGCCGCCCGTCGCGGGTCACCAAAGCGCAGGCCGGCCATTTTGCCAAGGCGAACGTGGCTGCCGGCTACACCGCTCAAGAATTCCGACTGGCCAAGGGCGAAGGCGACGAACTCGCCGCCGGCGGTGAATTCAAAGTCGACATGTTCAAGGCGGGCCAAATCGTCGATGTCACCGGCACCACGGTGGGCAAGGGCTTCCAGGGCACGATGAAGCGCCACAACTTCGCCGGCGGAATGAAGACCCATGGAAACTCCGTGTCGCATCGCGCACCGGGCTCCATTGGACAGCGCCAAACGCCGGGCCGGGTGTTCAAGGGTAAGCGCATGTCCGGACACATGGGCGTGCGCAATCGCACCATCGAAAATCTGCGTATTGTCGAGGTCGATGCCGTGCGCA
>JAQGOD010000244.1 GCA_028293775.1 Gammaproteobacteria bacterium | reverse complement strand
GTCATTTACATCGTCACCAATGTTCGCCGGGACGGTCCACGCCGCGGCGGCCAAGGCAGACCGGCGTGACGCTGCCCGGCAATCACGATCGGCGGCAACGGCGCATATTGATCGGCCTGGCGCTGATGTTCTTCGCGCCGTTGGGCCTATCCTTCTACTTGTATTATGGGAAGGAGTGGCACCCCGGCGGCCGCGTCAATGCCGGAGAATTGATCGAACCTCCTCGGCCGCTGCCGGCGGTGGCGTTGCCGCTCGCCTCCGGCAACGCCGGGCAAACCCAGCCGCAGCTGCTGAAGGGAAAGTGGACCTTGTTGTACGTTCAGCATGGGCGCTGCGACGATGAGTGCGCCAAGCGCCTATACGACACCCGCCAGGTTCGCCTGGCGCTCGATCGAGAGATGAACCGGGTGCAGCGGGTTTTTGTCGCAGGTGCCGATTGCTGCGATCTGAAGGAGATGCAAGCTGCGCACCCGGACTTGATCATGATTCGCGCAAGCGCCGCGGACGAGCCTGTGCTCGCCCTGCTTCCCACGCCTGCCGGCGCAGTCAATTCGCAGCGCGTCTATCTGATCGACCCCTTGAGCAACGTCATGATGTTCTATGGGCCTGGCTCGACAGCCAAGGGCATGCTCGAAGATCTGAAGCGCCTGCTGCGCCTGTCTTCCATAGGCTGATGGACGCGGAGCGACGCCTTTTCTGGTTCCGGCGGCTTGCCTTGGCAGGTGCCCTGCTGGCGGCCGCCGTGGTGGTGCTGGGCGCGTGGGTGCGCCTCACCGATGCGGGCCTCGGCTGCCCGGACTGGCCAGGATGCTATGGGCATCTCTATCCAGGACCCGGCCACAGTTTCGCCAAAGCCTGGCACGAGATGATTCATCGTTATTTTGCGACTACGCTCGGGGCCATCATCGTTGGCTTAGGCGGGTGGGCGGTGTGGAATCGCAAGCAGCCCGGCCAGCCGGTGCTGGCCCCGGTCCTGGCATTCTTTCTCGTGTGCGTGCAAGGCGCACTGGGTGCCTTGACGGTGACGCGGTTGCTGAAGCCCTTGATCGTCACCGCACATTTGCTCGGCGGCCTGACGACCTTGGCGGTTTTGTGGTGGCTGTCGCTGACCCCCGAACGACGTGAGCTGACCCCACCCGAAATGGCGTTGCGAAAGTTTGCGGTTGTCGGACTCGCGGTGCTGCTGCTGCAGATCTCGCTGGGCGGATGGACGAGCAGCAACTACGCGGCGGTGGCGTGTCCGGATTTTCCGACCTGCCAGCAATCTTGGTGGCCGCCCATGGATTTCCGTGATGCCTTTGTGTTGTGGCACGGGTTGGACGTCGACTACACCGGCGGGGTGTTGGCGAATCCAGCACGCGTGGCCATCCATGTGACGCATCGGATTGGCGCGGCAGCCTTGGGATCAGTGCTGATTTTTGTAGGCTTCTTAAGCGTGGCACGCGCGCGAAGCCGCCGGCTGAAACTCGCCGGCGCTCTCTTGATCGGCGCGGTGCTGCTGCAGATCTGCATCGGCGTGGCGATGGTGCACTTTGCCATGCCGCTGCCGCTGGCCACGTTGCACAACGCAGGAGCCGCACTGCTTGTAATTTGTACCGTGACTTTGTTGCGGCTGCTCTGGCCGGCGGCCGCTTCGCCGCCAGCCTCGTAAGGTTGGCGTGATACCCTTGCGCGATGGCCACCGTACCCAATAATCCGCCCCTTGCCGCGGTCGCCAACGGCGGCTGGCGGGATTATTTGGAACTCACGAAGCCCAAAGTGAGCCTGCTCATTGTCTTTACGGCGGTGGTCGGCATGGTATTGGCATCGCCGGGCTGGGTGCCCTTGCCTGCACTGATCTTTGGATCGTTAGGTATAGCGTTGGCGTCGGGATCGGCCGCCGCGTTCAATCACATCCTGGATCGGCGCATCGACGGTCAAATGAAGCGCACGCGCCGCAGACCGCTGCCGACGGGACATATGCAGGAGCGCCATGCCATCGCCTTTGCGGTCACGCTCGGCGCGGCATCCATGCTGATACTGTGGAGAGGCGTCAACACGCTCACGGCGGCACTGACCTTTTGCTCGCTGATCGGATACGCGATTGTCTATACGATGTGGCTCAAGCGCGCCACCCCGCAAAACATCGTCATCGGTGGTGCGGCAGGCGCGGCACCGCCTGTGCTGGGTTGGGCTGCGGTGACCAATTCCATCGATCCGAATGCTTTGGTTTTATTCCTGATCGTATTCACTTGGACGCCGCCGCACTTCTGGGCGCTGGCGATTGCACGACGCGATGATTACGCCAAGGTGGGCATTCCGATGTTGCCGGTCACTCACGGCATTCCCTATACCCGCCTGCAGATCGTGCTGTACACCATCTTGCTGGTTTTGACGACGCTGCTGCCCTATCTCACCGGCATGAGCGGCCTGATTTATCTCGCCGCGGCAGTAGCCCTCAATGCGCGCTTCCTTTATTTCGTGATGGCCCTCAACAAGGGGATTCGCGCCGACCTGCCGATGCGCACCTTCCGCTTCTCCATCACTTACTTGATGCTGCTGTTCGCAGCGCTCATCCTCGACCACTACCTGCTGTTCGTCTAAGGCCCATGCTGCCTGTGATGCATTACGAAACCGTGCGTGCCAACGGCGTGGATTTCAACGTGGCCGTGGCCGGATCCGGCAAACGCCTGGTGTTGTGTCTGCACGGCTTTCCGGAGTCCTCATTTTCCTGGCGCTATCAGCTGCCGCTTCTGGCGCATCTCGGCTACCGAGCGTGGGCGCCGGACCTGCGCGGCTATGGCGCAACGTCACGGCCGGCGGGAGTGGCGGCTTATGCGCTTGAAAACCTCGAGGAAGATGTGGCCGCGCTCATCGAGGCGTCGGGCGCCGAGGAGGTGGTGCTCATGGGCCATGATTGGGGCGCGCTCATCGCGTGGTACTACGCCATGTTCGGCCGCGTGCCGATCTCAAAGCTCATCATCATGAACGTGCCTCATCCTAAGCTTGCGGAGCGGGGATTACGCACGATGCGGCAATTGGCCAAGTCCTGGTATATTTTTTTCTTTCAGCTGCCATGGATTCCTGAATGGGCGCTGGCGCGTAATGATTGCGCGGCGATCGGCCGCGCGTTTCGCGGCATGGCCGTGGACAAGTCCCGTTTTCCCGACGAGGTGTTGCGCGTCTACCAACGAGCCGCCGCGCAGCCGGGCGCCCTCACCGCGATGCTCAATTACTACCGAGCGCTGCTGCGCGGCTTTAAGCGCAATCGCCGCCGGGGCACGCGGCGCATCGACGTGCCCACGCTCATGATATGGGGCGAAGTCGACACGGCGCTCGGCAAGGAACTCACCTTCGGCACGGACCGCTATGTGACTGACCTAACACTGCACTACTTGCCCAACGTGTCCCATTGGGTGCAGCAGGAAGCACCCGAAGCCGTCAATGGCATGCTCGAGACATGGCTTCAGGAGGCCGGGGCCAAGCCTTCGATGGCCAGCGGCGGCAGCTGATCGGCCGGATGGAATCCAAACACTTGGCCGAAGAAGGACAACTCGGCCTGCAGTGAGTGAACGATGGTCTCCGGCTTGCGAAAGCCATGGCTTTCGCCGGGATACAGCACGTAGGCCACTGGCACGTGCCGGGCTCGCAGCGCCGCCACGATGCGTTCCGACTGATTGGGCGGAACGATGGGATCGTCGGCACCTTGCAGGACAATGACAGGCACCTTGAACCCATCCAGATGGTTCAACGGCGAGCGGCTGTCGTAAATCGCCTGCGCTTGCGGCAGCGGCCCGATGAGCGAATCCAAATAGCGGCTCTCGAATTTGTGCGTGTCGCGCGCCAGCGCGGTCATGTCGGAAACGCCGAAGAAATCCGCCCCCGCGCGAAACACATCGCTGCTGCTCAACGCGACCAATACCGTATAGCCGCCGGCGCTGCCGCCGCTGATGGCGGTGCGCTTGGGATCCACACGCTTGGCGTCGATCAAAAAGTGCACGGCCGCGATCACATCCTCGACGTCCACCACGCCCCAATTGCCGTTCAACGCTCGGCGGTAGTCGCGGCCATAACCGGAACTGCCGCCGTAATTGACGTCCACCACGGCAAAACCGCGGCTGGTCCAAAATTGCACGCTCGAGTGCAGCGCCGGGGATGATTGACCGGTGGGACCGCCGTGCACCAACGTCAGCAGGGGCGGCAAGGTTCCCGCCGTTCCCCGATAGCCAGGGTTGGCCGGTGGATAAAAAAAGGCGTGCGCGGAGCGACCTTTCGCGCTTGGAAAATCGATCGGCATGGCCACCGAGATGGCTTCAGGATCCAAAGGCGAGGGACCGGCCGTGCGCAACGTCGTGGCTTCGGCATTCGCTAGATCGATACTCACGATGGCGGCGGGCGACTTGGCCGCGCCGGCAATCGCGGCGATGTGCTGTGAATCCACGCGGGTGAGATGGGAAAATTGCACATAGGGCAGCTCGAGCACGTGGCCGGCGCCGCTTTTCAAATCGATCACTGCCAGCCGATCCAGTCCTTTTTCCGAGAAGCAGACCGCCGCACGTCCGTCGCCGAACAAGACGTAGTTGGATTGACCGAACGACCAGAGCGGACTCGCAAACTCGGCCGCCCGCGGCCACACCGGCGTGCCGGCATCCCGGTGGCCGGCATCCCGGTGTGCGTACAAGTTCCAAAAGCCGCTGCGGTCGGAAATAAAGTACAGCGTTCCGTCGCTGTCCCACTGCGGATCGAGCACCGATTCGGCGCGGCCGCCGGCCACCAATTTGATTTGGATCAATCCCTGCGGCGTCAGTTGCGCCACCTTGAGCTCGGTCCCATCCCACGGCATGTTGGGATGATTCCAAGATATAAAGGCGAGCTTAAGACCGTCGGGACTCAAGCGCGGGGAGGCGACGAAATCGGTGCCCTGAAACAATACCTCACCGGGACCGCTGACAGGCAAAGGCAGCCGCACCAGGGTGTTGCGAATGTCTTTTGAATCGGTGTGATCCTCGCGCACGCAAATGAGCGCTGCGGGCTGATTCGCGCCGGCGCTAGTCGCGATGCAATCGGCGTAGCGGTAATTGGGCGGCGTGACCGGCACCGCTTTGCCGCCGCTCTTCAGCATATAGAGCCGCTGATCCGAAAATTGACTGAAATAGACCGTGTCGCCGACGACGACGAATGGAGCGCCGCCATATTCATGCACGCGCGTGCGCACGTTGCTCTCGGGGGCCGTCAACGGCGCAGCCGCCGGTGCGCCGGCCGCCGGTGTGCCGGCCTGCATGCTGAAGAGGGCTATGGCCCCGCCCGCGGCCGGTACGTTCTCCGTCCAGTACAACCGGCCATCCGCGCTGCGCAGATCGCCGAAATTAATGCCTCCCGCGGCAACGGCTTGCGCGCTCAAGGGCGAGGACCACGAGCCGTAAGGCGCGGTCACGGGCGCGCTTTGTGCGGACGAACTCATTCCGCTAAGGCCAAAAGCAATCCCGCCCATGATGGCGGCGGCGATGAAACTTGATCGAGCGATGCTGTTAATGTGGGGCTCCAGGGTTGCATACCGAATGTTAGGGGGTTCCGATGACGGCTACGAGTAGTTTTTACCCCCGGGTATTTGCGCTTGCCGTCGCCGCGATTCTCGGTTATGCACTGGTGTTGATTTTCGCACCGTTTGCGCTGCCCATGACGTGGGCGGCGTTTCTGGCCTTTCTGCTGTTTCCTTTGAATCTTCGCTGGCGCCGACGCTTCAAAGGCAGATCTCTTGCCGCTACCGTGCTCACGATTCTCGCGCCCATCGTCATCCTGCTGCCGTTGAGCGCGCTATCGCTCGAGTTCGTGTCGCAGATTTCAGCGTTGCTGCGCCGAGTTCAAAAATCGACTGCCGATATGGACATCAAGACTTTTTCAGACTTGCAGCAGTTCCCCTGGATCGCTCGGATCAATACTTGGCTGCAGGCGCACGCCGACATTTCAGCCGAGCAGCTGCAATCCTGGCTGGTTTCCGGCACGAAAGAAGTGATGCAGCGCGCCGCAAGCTGGGGCGGCTCGCTTTTTTTGGGAGCGTTAGGCTCGGTGCTGGCCTTTGCAATCATGTTGTTTCTGCTGTTCTTTTTTCTGCGCGATGGGGACAGCATGATCGATCGTGCGCGGCGCTTGATTCCCATGGCCGAGGATCGCAAGGAACGGCTGTTCACCCAATTGAGCGCCGTGACGCGCGCCATTGTCTTCGGCACGACGGTCACGGCCGCATTGCAGGGGCTGCTGCTCGCAATCGGCTTTGCATTCGCGGGCCTGCCCTCGCCCGTGGTGTTCGGAGTGCTGGCGGCGCTGCTATCGCTGTTGCCGGTCGGCGGCTCGGCTTTCGTGTGGATCCCGGCCGTCATTTGGCTGTTTGTCGATGGGCGCTGGGGCGCGGGCATCTTTATATTGATTTGGGGCTGCCTGCTTGGCGGGTTGGACAACGTGCTGCGGCCCATCCTCATTTCGGGCCGGGCCAGAGTTTCAGCCTTAGCGGTCTTTATCGGCGTTCTGGGCGGCATTCCGGCCTTCGGCGCCATCGGCGTCATTCTTGGCCCCGTCCTGCTCTGCCTGGTGCTTGCGCTGATTGAATTCGCCGAAGAAAGCCGCACTAAAATCTCTTGAAATACAAGCTGCGGCTCGAGGCGGAACGTGCAGTACAATCCGCGCCCTTATGGACGTATCACATCTTCTTGACGGCCTCAACGAGGACCAGCGCCAGGCGGTCGGCTCCCCCTTAGGCAGCGCGCTGGTGCTCGCCGGCGCGGGCAGCGGCAAAACCCGGGTGCTGGTGCATCGGGTCGCTTGGCTCATCCAGGTCGAGGGCGCGTCGCCGAACAGCATTTTGGCGGTCACCTTCACCAACAAGGCGGCCGCGGAAATGCGCAGCCGCATCGAAACCTTGCTGGGCTTGCCGAGCGGCGCTATGTGGCTCGGGACTTTCCACGGCTTGGCCCACCGGCTGCTGCGCATCCATTGGCGCGAAGTAGGCCTGCCGCAGAGCTTTCAAATTTTGGATTCTGAAGACCAGGCGCGGGTGTTGCGCAAAGTATTAAAGGCGCTCGACTTGGACGAGACGCGCTGGATTCCGCGGGAAATTCTCTGGTTCATCAACGCCCAGAAGGATGAGGGCCATCGTCCGAAGCACATCAAGGACGACGGCGACCCGACCCGGCGGCAGTTGATCAAAATCTATCAGGCGTATGAGGATGCCTGTCAGCGGGCCGGGGTGGTGGATTTCGCGGAGCTGCTGCTTCGCGCCTACGAACTGTGGCGCGACAATGCTTCGCTGCTGCAGCATTACCGAGCGCGCTTCCAGCATGTGTTGGTGGATGAATTCCAAGATACCAACGCCATCCAGTACAAGTGGCTCATGCTGCTGGCCAATCCTGACGGCATGCCTTTCGTGGTAGGCGATGATGACCAGTCGATCTATCGGTGGCGCGGAGCCCGTGTCGAAAACTTGAACCAATTTCGCCGCGATTTTCCCAAAGCGGTGCTCTACAAGCTCGAGCAGAACTACCGCTCCACCGGAACCATATTGAAGGCGGCCAATGCGCTGATCGCCAATAATGCGGGCCGGCTCGGCAAGACCTTGTGGACCAGCGGCGAAGACGGCGAGCGGGTACGGCTGTACGCCGCCTTCAACGAACGCGATGAAGCGGATTTCGTGGTGAACCGCATACGCGAATGGGTCGCTCGGGGCGGTGCCCGGCGCGAAGTCGCGGTGCTGTATCGCTCGAACGCGCAGTCGCGAGTCTTTGAAGAAGCGTTTCTCAATGCGCGCATGCCCTACCGGGTATACGGCGGCCTGCGCTTCTTCGAGCGCGCCGAAATCAAGGACGCGCTGGCCTATATGCGGCTCATTGCCAGCCGCGCCGACGACACGTCCTTCGAGCGCGTCGTCAATCTGCCGGTGCGCGGCATCGGCGCAAAAACCGTGGACTTGGTACGCGACACCGCGCGGGCAAACTCCACTTCGTTGTGGAACGGCGCGATCGCGTGCATCCAAGGCGCGCTGCCGCAACGGGCGGCACAGGCGTTGCAGTCGTTCATGGAAATGATCGACAAGCTCGGCCGCGAGGTCGAGGGGTTGGAGCTGCACGAGCAAGTGGATCACGTCATTCAAATGAGCGGTCTGATCGAGCACTACAAGAAAGAAAAAGGCGAGCGCGGCGAAGCACGGATCGAGAACCTGCTGGAACTGGTGAGCGCGGCGCGAGGCTTCTCGCCGGAGACCGAGGCCGAAACCGAGCTTTCACCGCTCGAATCCTTTCTTGCCCATGCCGTGCTCGAATCCGGCGAGGGTCAGGCCGATCCCTATGATGATTGCGTGCAAATGATGACGCTGCATTCGGCCAAGGGGCTGGAATTCCCCGTGGTGTTTCTCACCGGCATGGAAGACGGACTGTTCCCGCATCAGCGCTCCGTGGCGGACCTGGCGGGGTTGGAGGAAGAGCGCCGGCTGTGCTACGTCGGCGCGACACGCGCCATGCGCCATCTTTACATCACGTATGCGGAGCAGCGCCGGCTCTACGGCGTAGACACGTACGGCCAGCCGTCGCGCTTCATCGGCGAGCTGCCGCCGGAACTCGTCGAAGAGATCCGGCCGCGGTTGCAGGTTTCACGCCCCGTGTTCATCAAGCGCAGCAGCACTCTCGATGAGGCGCCGCGGCCCGGGATGAAAATGGGCAGCCGCGTGCGGCATTCCAAGTTCGGGGACGGGGTGGTGCTCAATTTCGAGGGCAACGGACCGCATGCGCGGATTCAGGTCAATTTCGAGAGGCAGGGCACGAAGTGGCTGATGCTGTCCTACGCCAATCTCGAGGTCGTGTAGAGTAGCGGCGCTGTGAAAATCATCATTCTAGGTGCCGGGCAGGTGGGCCGCACGGCGGCGTATCACCTTTCTCGTGAAGAGGCGAACGATATCACCGTGATC
>JAQGOD010000437.1 GCA_028293775.1 Gammaproteobacteria bacterium | reverse complement strand
GCGACGAAAGGCGAGCAAGCGGCCTAGGCGCCTACCCTGAGCCACCAAGGGCTGGTACTTGCTCTGCGCGGAAAAGACCTCGACGCGCTCGCGGCGCACGGCAAGAAGGCGTGCCGTCATCCATAATTTCGGCATTCCGGAATCCCATTCTTTGAGAGCATCGTCCGCGCTCAAGGTCCGCGCACGCTGCATCAGCCGCAAACGCGAAGCAAAATCCACCGGACGGCGGTTGTCCGGATCGACCAGGCTCAAGTCCCACAGTTCGGTGCCCTGGTAGAAGTCCGGCATCCCCGGCGCCACCATTTTGATCAGCGTCTGCGCCAGGCTGTTGATGCGGCCCGGCAGTATCAGCGGCTCGACGAATCGTTCGAGGCTCGCGATGAACTCCGGCGTGTCAAATACACCGCCGACGAAGCCGCGGATTTTTTCCTCGAAACTGATATTCGGCTCGTGCCACGAGGTATTGATTTTTGCCTCGCGGCACGCCTTGAGCATGTACTGCCAGCTACGTTCCCGATCGATGGGCCACGCGCCGATCAGGGTCTGATACAACAAGTATTCGGCGTGCCGGTCCGGCAAGCGATTCTGCCAGGCATTGGCATTGAGTTGCGACCACAGATGCAGCGCTTCGGACCAGCGCTCGGGGATTTCCGACAGAATGGAAATGCGCGAGCGCACATCCTCGCTGCGTTTGTTGTCATGCGTCGACGTCGCGAGCATGTTGTTGGGCCAGCGATCGCTCAAGTAGTGACAGAACTCGTGGAACTTATCCGCGGAGATGCCGACCAGGGAGGGTTGCGAGCCCACTTCATTGGATGAGACCAGCCGGTCGAAGCAATAAAACGTGGTGTCCTCCACGCCCTTGGCCATGACCGCCGGCGTCAATTGCTGCCACTTGGCGATAAAATCAGCCTCGGTTTCGTTCAGCGGCAACTTGGTGAACAACCCCGCCAAAAAATCAAAGGCGCTCGCCTCGGCCTCGGGAGATCCAATGCGCGCACTCTGCAGGGCCTCGAGCAACACGCGCTTATCCTCTTCATCAAGCGTATCGGCAGTCCGATAGGTGCGATAGATCGGCAAGGCCGTGATCAATCTTTCCAACGCCACGCTCAATTGGCGCGGGCTCAAGTCGCGCGTGCGCCAATCGCTGCGCGCAATCATGAGCGCCATGGCGGTCAGTTCTGCGTGTGCGGCCGAGAAGGTCGATTCGATGATCGCGTGCTTTTTCTGGCGCACCAGCTTTCCGAAATCGACCGGCTGGCCCGTGAAATCCGCATACGTGGCCGTCAACACGTCGATGCGTTGGTCGTCCATCCACAGGCGATTGACCTTTGCCATGAACTCATAGCCGACAGTGCCGTCGATCGGCCAGTCTGCGTTGAGTCGCTCATCATTCTCGAGGATCTTCTCGATATAAATCCTCCCCTCGGGAAGTAAACGGCGCATGCGCTCGAAATACTGCCGCGGTTCGCGCAGGCCGTCGGGGTGATCGACGCGCACGCCGTCTATCTCGTCGTTCGCAATCATTTGCTCGATGCGCGCATGCGTGGCGGCGGCTACCTCGGGAAGCTCGGTGCGGATACCGATCAGTGTGTCGATGTCGAAGAAACGCCGATAATTGGTGAGCTCGCCGGCAAGTTTCCAGTGATGGAGCATGTAAAACTGCTTTCGCAGCACCGCATCGAGCATATCGTTGTCGCTTTGCGCACGTATCATCGCCGATTGCAGCCGTCCGCTCTGTCTCGCCTCGTTCAAAAGTTGCTCGGCGCTCAACGCACTGCGCCGGTAGGCAGTGCGATCCTCCTCGCGGGGCGCGGCGTTGCCTTGCAAACGCTCCAGCTCACTGAAGCAATGTTCAGCCCCCAGCTGAAGCAGCTCGCCCCACGAATGGGGCGCCAGAGGCCAGGTATTTTCGTAGTGCTTGACGCGCGGTTTGCCGTCGACGATCTCGAGGCGCAGCTCGCCGGCATCGAGGGCTGCGCCGTAAGCCCTTGCGAGCGAACACAAATGCACGCAATAAGGCGAGCCCGGCGAGTTTCTGACGTCAAAAAAATCCGCGTACTGGCTGTACGGTCCGTGCTGCAGCACCTGATCCCACCACGGGTTGTGATGCGAGGCGGCCATATGGTTCGGGACGATGTCGAGCAGGATTCGAAGACGTAAGGCTCGGGCGGCCTCTACAAAGCTGGCCCAGACAGCCTCGCCGCCGAGATCCTCGCTGATACGAGTCGGGTCCGCGACGTCGTAACCATGTTGACTCCCCGGAACGGCCTGCAAGCAAGGCGACAGGTAAACATGGCTTATGCCTAAATCGGACAGGTAGGCCAGCACTCCTTCAGCCGCGCTGAGTGGAAATCCGGCATGCAGCTGCAGGCGATAGGTCGCGATCCAAGGAGCCTGGCTCCTACCGCTCATGGCTTAGAAGCACCAACGAGCGCCCCGCGAGATTGATCAGCCGATTGCGCTTCACGGTTTCCTTGCCGATCTCCAGTGTCGGCCGCTCCGTGTCGAAGGCTAATCTCCATCCCCCGTGATACAGCTCGTGGGAAATACGAAACGGTACAGGCTCATGATGCGAATTGATGAGCAGCAGAAAATCCGCATCGTCGGTGCACGCCCCATGAGAGTCGCGGATTTCCGATGCCATACCGTTCAAGAACATTCCGAGCGTGCGCATCCAGCCGCCGACTTCCCAATCCTTGCCCTCCATCCTCTTGCCGTCCGCCCTGAACCACACAATATTCTTATCCGGGTGCACGGCATCCGGATCGGCGTCGTAAAAAGCATTGCGATGGAGATTGGGATGTTTCTTGCGGTATTGAACCACGCGCTGCGCGAATTCGAAGAATTGCGCGTCTTCAGGAGACAAGTCCCAATGGTACCAAGACAATTCGTTGTCTTGGCAATAGGCGTTGTTATTGCCGAGCTGCGTCCGGCCGATCTCATCGCCGCCGCTGATCATGGGCGAGCCTTGGGCGAACATCAACGAGCACCAAAAATTCCGCCTTTGCTTGGCGCGCAGCGCGAGGATGGCAGGATCGTCGGTGGGCCCCTCGATTCCGCAGTTCCAAGAGTTGTTGTCATCCGCGCCGTCGCGATTTTCCTCGCCATTTGCTTCATTGTGCTTGTGCTCGTAGCTCGCCAGGTCCTTGAGCGTGAATCCATCGTGCGCGGTGACGAAATTGATGCTCGCCGAGGGCGGACGGCGAGTGGTCTCGTATAGGTCGGCACTGCCGGCGAGACGCGTGGCGATTTCCGAGTTCAATCCCATGTCGCCCTTCCAGAACTTGCGCACCGTGTCCCTGTATTTGCCGTTCCATTCCATCCAACCCAGGGGGAAGTTTCCGACCTGGTAGCCGCCCTCTCCCAAGTCCCAGGGCTCCGCGATCAATTTCACCGGCGCCAAGGTGGGATCCTGATAGATGGTGTCGAAGAACGCGCCCAGCTGATCGACATCTTTCAATTCACGCGCCAGCGCGGAGGCCAGGTCGAATCGAAACCCATCGACGTGCATTTCCGTCACCCAGTAGAGAAGGATGTCCATCAGCAGCTGGATGGAATGCGGATGCACCATGTTCAGCGTGTTGCCGCAACCGGTGAAGTCCATGTAGTAGCGCGGCTGCCCCGGCACGAGGCGGTAGTAGGCGGCGTTGTCGAGCCCCCGGAAGGCGAGCGTCGGCCCG
>JAQGOD010000191.1 GCA_028293775.1 Gammaproteobacteria bacterium | reverse complement strand
GGCCGAGGACCGCGCGCTACCATCGCCTTCAGAAGCTGCGGCGACCGCTAAGTCACGAACCACTGCACAAGCGGCGGTCTCCCAATTGACTATCGAGGCCGAACATGTCGCGACGTCGGCGGGCCTGAGGAAGTTCTAAGACTTTTGCCGTTTTTCTTGCAGTACTTCATAACTCGTCGTCGAAACAGCGCTCAGCCCCCCGGAAGGGGGACTCCACGATGCGGGGTGGCAGCGCACACTGTATGCGTGACTACATTCGATCGCGAATCGATGCGGGAGCAAAGCTCGCGCGATCTATTGTCGGTGAGCGCTCAACTCATCGAGGCCGCGTGTCGCGCAAAGGACGGTGACAGCGAGGGCGCCAGAGCACATATTGCCCGTGCCGTAGCGCTCCTGGAGGGACATCTGGGACCTAGCCTGACCAGGCAAACCAGCGGCCGCGGCCCGCGACAGATTCCGCGCGGGGGTTTCGCCACGTGGCAGTCGCGACGGCTCGCGGCGCATGTCGACGCCAACCTCTCCGGCAAGATCACCGTCAAAGACCTTGCGGCGTCGCTTGATATCAGCGTCGGCCACTTCTGCCGTGCGTTCAAGCGCACTTTCGGCATGCCCGCTCGCATCTGGATCAGACAGCGGCGCATCGAGCTCGCTCAAGGTCTCATGCTCACGACCGGCGCCTCACTCAGTGAGATTGCCTTGAGCTGCGGCATGAGCGACCAATCGCATTTCACCCGTTCGTTCCGGCGCATCGTCGGCGAGGTGCCCTCTTCCTGGCGACAGACGCGACATGGCGCGATTGAGGAACGAGTCACCGAACTCGCCTATCCTGGCACAACGAAGCGGATCATCGCCCAGAGGGCTTGACTAAAAAGAGTGCGGCGGCACGGGTCCGCCGCAAAGAGCTTCCCGCAGGGGTGCGGGAAGGAGGGAGCTGCCCGGCGCACGAGGACAGCGTGGGACACAGCGACTCACGGCTCGCTCACCGCACGAGCGAAGACATCGGTACACGGACGATCAGGCGAAGTGTTGCCAGCAGCGTAAGCCTGGGACGTGCAAGCCAGGCTTCGACCTGGAAGCTTCGAGCCGAGCCGCGCAGACACCATTCGCAGAAGTGCTCGCAATTGTTGGTCAACAGCCTATAGCGGTTTTCCCCCAAACGCGATCGTGCCCGGCAAACGACCTCTCGAACGTCGAAATCGGATGGCGCGTCCGATCTCACCCAGACGCGTTGCCCATGCGCGAAATGAGCGAGAGGAACTTCTTCCACCGGTCCTCTGCGCAGACCGTGCGCGAGCCCCGAGTAGTGAATGATCTTGCGAGCACCGACGTAGATGCCGTGATGCAGATAGCCGCACCGAGGTGTGACAAGGTGCGAACCCAACGGGGGTTCTTGCTCTCCGACCAGGAGCCAGTCGCGAACGTCATGGTTGTCTCCTCGCCTGAACAGACACATGGCAGAGTCACCGCGGCCTAAGTGCGCGCGTTCACAGCGCGCTCCCGACCGGGGCGTAGGCTGCGCGCTCCCGCACGCTGTGATAGAGGGCTTGCGTCTTGGCGTTGGGAGGTATGCCTAGGAAGCGCGTCAGAACCTCGCGGCAGCGCCTGTAGGCCTGAAGCGCCTCGCTGTGATCTCCGAGTTCCTGGTGGCAGAGCATCAAGCCCCGATACAAACCCTCGTTGAGCGAGTCGAGCTCGATCCCCGATCGATATAAGTTCGCAGCATCCTCCCAACGGCGCGCGTATTCGCACGCACGCGCTGCATCGCGGATGGCGCGCAGCAAACGATCACGCAACTCCTGGCGCGCCTTCAAGATCCAGGGCTTTTCGGCCTCGTGCTGCAAAAAGTGCCCTTGATAGAGGCGTCGGAGACGGCCGATTCTTTCGATGTCATTCGCCTCCGGATTGTAAGGAGGCTGCAGCTCTTCCTCGAACTTCCACATGTCGACCCACAACTGATCCCGGTTCAGACTGACCTTGCCGCCCTCCATGCGTACCGTGTCGCGTGCACCGAGCAGTTGACGCAGCCTGTAGAGGGCGCTTTCAAGTGCGTGGTACCCGGCATCGCCTTCAGAATCCGACCACAGCGCATCGATCAGCAGGCCCGCGCTCACTTCGGTTCCACCAAACGCGATCAGGGCCTGCAGTAGCTCCTGCGGTTTGCGCAAGCGCGAAGGGATAGTGATAGGGGCATCCCTCGTGAGTAAGCGAAAGCGCCCCAACACATGGATCCTGAAACTTTCGTGGCCGGACATAGCAAACCTCTTTTTAGGACACCCTGGAACGTCAGCTGCGCAGAACAGGAAATCACGGATGCACGCGAGACCCTGCCTGCTGGTTGCTAACGCCTGTCGTCTTGGTGTGGCATCGTGGAACCAGTTGCCACCGGCGCGCAGCCCCAATTCGAGTGGTGTTCCGGCCATATCGGAATGACTGATGGCCTCTGTTGAGCCCCGAATGGGCTTCGTTGGGACAAAGAAATACCCACTTAAGGGTGGGAGAACTCACTCATCGGGGAGTCGAGTCCTGACTCTTTCGGTCGCGAATCTCGAGTCTCCTCCACCCAAAGAGGCGGGCATCGACGGACCACGCGCCCGGCCCGATCAGTGCCAGGGCGGCGCCCAGTGTCGCCAGCATGATCCAACGCCACGGATGCCCGGACGAGAAGACATTCCACAGCGCCTCGGCCGCCACCAGCGTTCCCGCCACCGGCGTCCATAGCCCCGCGAGCAGGAGTAGCCCCAGAACAATCGAGAGCATGTGAAATAGGACGGCTCCCAGCGGCGGCCCGGCCAGCAGCGCCAAGATCCCTTGAACGACCGTCGCCATTCCGGCCGATAGGCGCATAAGCAAGAGTCCGACGCCGGGCGGCCCGTGGGCAAAGGTTGAGAATAGTCGACGCACAGCCTCACAAGGTTATGGGCTAACCGCTCCGCCCGGAGACCCCAAAAAGGGTGATTTCCAGGACCCTTTCGAGCGATCAGAACTCGATGATCCCGCGCTTGAGTCCGATCATGGCGGCGTGGGTTCGGTCCTTGGCGCCGAGTTTGGAGAGGATATTCCTGACTTGGCCCTTCACCGTGTCCTCGCTGGTAGCGAGCTGCGCCGCGATCTCTTTGTTGGCATTGCCCTCGGCAATCAGACGCAAGACACGGACTTCCGCAGGGCTCAGCGCATCGTCGGTGGCATGTTCGGCGAGCTGGAAGGAGACCTCGGGCGACATGGATTTTTTTCCGGCTTGCACGGCTCGAATGGTGGCGAGGAGCTCCTTGTGCAAACTATCCTTGAGCAGATACGCCCGCGCACCGGCCTTGAGTGCCCGCAGCGCCTGCACGTCCCCGGCATAAGTGGTCAAAACGACGATGCGAGCCTCGGGAAACTCGCCGCGAATCGCGATAATCGCATCGAGTCCATTCATCTCCGGCATCTGTAAATCCATCAGCGTAATATCGGGACGATGCCGATGGAACTGCTGGATGGCTTCACGCCCGTTCGCGGCTTGGGCGACGATGCTCATGTCAGACTGGCTGCTCACCAGCGCCGCGACTCCTTCGCGCAGAAGGGGATGGTCGTCTACCACGAGAATCCGCATTCGGCTGGCATCACTCATCGCTTTGCCTCCTTGTCTTTGCTTAAAAACCTTTCGGCGAGCCAGGACCGGGGCAACCTGGGAGATGCCGTGTACGCCTGCCCGGCGGGAATGATCAGCTCCACCTCGGTCCCTGAATCCCGTTCGCTCCACACGGTGAGCGTTCCACCCAAGAGTTCTGCCCGCTCCCGCATACCTCGCAAACCGTAGTGTCCTTCGTGCCCATAGCCGCTGAGAACTGTCGGGTCAATACCTCTTCCGTCGTCGCGCAAGCGCAAACGGAACTGCCGCTCGTCATATCGGATCTCCACTTCGATGTGTTGTGAGTCGGCGTGTCTAAAGGCGTTTCGTAAGCCCTCCCCCGCAATCCTGTAGACTTCGCCTCGCACCACCGGGTGAAGATCGCGTGGCGCACCTTCCACCTCTACATGAACTACCGGAGCATTTGCATTGTGGTTCGTTTCGGCCGCAAGTTCCTGTCCGAGCGCGTTCAAGGCAAGGGCAACGTCATTTGTCACCGTCACAGACGACCGCAAATTCTGCACAGCGTCACGACCCTCCCTGATCGCATCAACAGCGTGATCGATAGCACTGTCTAGTTTTTGCTTGCCTTCCTGGGGACGCATCGGAAGGAGGTCGGAGACCACTTGAAGATGCAATACGAGTCCCTGAAAGCTCTGTAGCAGGGTGTCGTGCAACTCCCGTGCGACCCGCACGCGCTCGGCAAGCCGTTCCTCAAAGCGGGCATTCAGCAACCGCGTAAATTGGCGCATTCGTATGAGATATGCCGCTAGAGCTACAAGCCCAACGCACAACGCCATTGCCGATCGAAACCACCAGGTTTCGGAGAGCGTCGGCTCAACTTCAAATCCTATCGCAGCTTCTGGCCCGTTCCAGAGCCCCTCGCTGTTGCTGGCGACGAGCCGGAATCGATAGGCGCCGGCCCCAAGGTTCGTGTATACGGCCTCTCGCGCTGCAACCGGCTGGCTCCAGCTACTGTCGAAACCTTCGAGAAAATATCGAAAGCGAACCCGGGCGGGCATCGCGAGGCTCAGCCCCGTGTACTCAAACGTGATTCGCCTGGGCGATGGAGGAATTCGAACGGAGGCGGCCAGATTTGCGGTGTTATTATCGGCGGTGATTGCCTCGATGTGAGGCAGCGCGGGAACTGAAATGTCATTGATCTGGGATGGACTAACAACGGACAAGCCGCTGCTGAGTGAAAACCAGATCCTGCCCGCAGAATCCGAGATCACCGATCGACTCCGCTTCACTCCTTCAGTGCTCTCGAGACCATCGGCCTGATCATACTCGCGAACATCAATTGCTTTCACAACACCGCTGAGCAGTTTGTCGCGTGCAATGCGCAAAACATGAGCTGAGGTCGCGACCCATAGCCTTCCGCTCGTGTCCTCCGCCATTCCGACTATTTGTTCGTGCAGAACGCCGGGCGATTCGTGAGGAACTTCAAAACGGTTAGCGGCAAAAAAAGCAAGACCAGCAGACGTTCCACTCCAGAGAGTTCCGGATGAATCCTCGAAAAGGCAGTTCACTTCCGGCGAAGGCAAACCCTCTACCGTTGTATAGGTTCTCCATTGGCCGTTTGAAAAAGAGCTCAGCCCGCTAGGTGTGGCAAACCACATTGCACCATCGCGGGTTTCAAGGATGGCCGAGACGGTATTCGAAGCGAGGCCGTTG
>JAQGOD010000183.1 GCA_028293775.1 Gammaproteobacteria bacterium | reverse complement strand
TCAGCGCAATCGAAGGTGGTTATGCCGGTTTCGACAAATCTCGCCATGTCCTTCCGAGCCTGCTCCGGGTGAATCGCGCCATGATCTCCCGCGAGATGCCAGCCTCCCTTGATGATTCGGGAGATCGCATAACCATGGTCCAACTCGACTCGGGGGATCATTTGGCATCGTCGTTCGGTAGCGCGACGGCAGTCACGTCCGATCGCCGGAAATGACGCCGTCCCGTGCGCGTGATACGCATCCGGGTAGGACAGTTCGGGTCGGGACAGGCAACCTCGGCGTCGGATGACATCCAGTCATTCGGATCGGTAACACGCTGCTTCGCAGGCAGCAGCGGCAGGAGTGCCGCGAGCGAATAGATGGAGAACCCCTGTCCCGGCGGCAGCTTCAACATCTCCCCATGCAGCTCGAAGTAATCGCCGATGCGGGCGCCGCAGTAGATGGGGCGATCGGTAGGGCCGATGACATCGACACGCAAATCATAGAGCTCGAACCCTGGATCGTCCGTCACGCGACTCCCCCGCGCCGATGCCAAATCGTGTGCTCGTTGATCACCAGATCGAAGGCTCGGCCGATGTCTAACTGCAAGGCGAGACGCGCCGCCTTAGCGTCGCCGCGCGCCAGTGCATCGACAATTTCGACATGATAATCAGTGCCGCGACCGTCGCGGCCATCGAACATTTCCGATGCAATCCGCAAATATGGTCCGCATTGCAGCCATAGGCTTTCGATGATCGGCAACAATACTGTCGACTTAGATTGACGGTAGATCGCAAAGTGAAAGGCGCGATTTTGCTCAGCACTCCCCTCCGAGACGTGCTTTGAGTCGGTCGCGCTCTGCGCGTCGATCAGGCGACGCAATGTCGCGAGAGTCTCGCTGCTCATGTTGAGGGCAGCACGCTCGACCGCGAGTCCTTCAACGGCAAAGCGCGTCTCCCTCAAGTCATGAAGCGAGTCCTTCGAAAGGGCCGGCACGCGAACGCCGCGATTTGGCAGCGACTCCACCGCGCGCTCGGCCGCCAGGCGATTGAGGGCGTCCCGCACAGGCATCGCACTCGTGCCGAACGCGCTCGCAAGCTCGGCGATCTTCAGCTTTTGCCCGGGCGCAAATCCTCCCCGCATCAGCTTGTCGCGGAGGATGGCGTAGACGCGTTCTTGCACCGTCTCACGCTCGATTCGTCCCAGCCCAAATTGAGATTGCTCGGACATGGGGGTCCTTGATTTTTGATCAAATATATATAATCAAATTTCGGCGCAATCTGCAAGAGGGCCGCACGCTTTGAGCGCAGCTGTCGTATCCCGCTAACCGCAACATGCCGATCGCGGCGTGGTGCTTGGCTAGATCAAACACAATTTGCAGTAGCCAAGACCCGATAACGCAATCCCAACGCGTCGACAAGGACGACCTACTAATAAGGAGGAGTTTTTCGCGCCCGCTGATTTTTCGCCGCTTCGGTCCACCAGGCAAGATCGTCGGCAAAGCGCCGAAACGCCTTTTGTAGTTGCGCTCCGCCATCGCCGATCGGCACGCCGTCAGGACTCAGGGTTTGATCAATTGGCCCTACGGTCAGCGTGCTCGAAATTACGACCATTCCCATCTCAGAAAGGGTGCCGTGCCAAAGCAGATTGGCGCGGGCGCCGGACAGCCGCCCGCCCGAGTAGCTGGCGATCGCAGCCGGTCGCCAAAACCACTCATCGAGAAAATGATCCGTGAGGTTCTTCAATCCGGGCTGCATGCCCCAATTGTATTCGCCCGTGACGAACACGAATGCATCGGCGGAACGAATCTTCCCCGCTAGAGCCTCCATAGCGAGCGGCGCGGTGCCAGCCGCATGCTCTTTGTACATCCGATCGAGCATCGGCAGGTTAACTGCTTTCGCGTCGATGAGTTCGGGCAAGCAGCCACCCGCTGCCAGTTCTGCGACGATGAAGTGAGCCAAGCGAATGCCCTTCCGATCAGCTCGATAGGAACCGTAGAAAACGAGAATTCGATCGCCCCGCATCACGGAGATAATACAGCGTTGCGGCGCGGATTCCTGCATTCGAGCGCCTGCCGCATTCGAAGTGTTCCGGCGCATATGATCTGCGCAGCAGCCAGCAAATGTTTCAGTTGAATTATACGCGGTGCAGAGTAAAAATTGAGGCACGAGGGCGAAGTCATGAGCGCTCGTGAATTTGTTCTAACGCATGAGCCAAGCCGCGACGTCCATGAGTATTCAGACGCTCGATTGGAACAGGATCTTTGAATTCGCGTGGCGCATTCTGGTTTTCATCGTTGCCGTCGGCATCATCATCGTGGTGTCGACGAATTGGACGCGTTGGGAGGGTGGCGCGGGATGGCAACGCACTAACGATGCCTATCTGCAATCGGATCTCACACCCATTGCCGCCAAGGTGACCGGCTATGTGCGTGAGCTTCCAATCGAGGATTTTGAGCGCGTACGCAAGGGGCAGGTGCTCGCGCAGCTGGTCGAAGATGACTATCGGGCTGCGGTTGCTCAGGCAGAGGCGAACGTCGCCGCCGCGGTAGCGCAAGCGCAGGCCATAAAAGCTCAGCACGAGTTGCAGCTTGCCAATGTCCAAGCCGCACGGGCAGTCGTCGCTTCCACAACCGCCTCCAGTGAACAAAGTGACCGTGACCTTGCACGTCAGCACCGGCTTCTGCAGGCAGGCTCTTCCTCGACCGAGGCCGGCGAAAAGTTGGAAACCACCCACGCTCAACTTCAGGCACAGCTGGCGCAGAATCGGGCGCAGGCTACCGGGGCCGAACGTCAACTCGCAGTACTCACGGCGCAGTTGGCGCAGAATGAGGCGGCAATCGCCGGAGCGCGCGCCGCACTGGATACCGCCAAGCTCAATCTCGGCTACACCACCATCACGGCGACTCAGGATGGTGTCATTGGGCAGCGTCAGGTCAAACCCGGGCAGCTGGTCGGCGTAGGCAGTCAGATCACAACCCTCACACCGTTGCCGAAGGTGTGGGTCATCGCGAACTACAAGGAAACGCAGCTCACTCACATGGCTGTCGGGCAAAGGGCGGAAATCACCGTCGATACCTTTCCCGGACATACGCTGCACGGCCACTTGCTTGCGTTTGCTCCGGCATCGGGCGCCGAGTTCGCGCTGCTGCCGCCCGACAATGCGACGGGCAATTTCACGAAGGTCGTGCAGCGCATTGCGGTGAAGATCGTCATCGACGATGCGGACGGTCTCGCCGACCGCCTGGAACCGGGCATGTCGGTCGAAGCGAATGTCGACGCCCGCGACCGGCGGCGCCAATGAACGCCTCCGTCTCGACCGACCGTTCGGGCATAACGGCACCCACGCTGGCGACCCCTCCGACGACCATACCGTGGCTCGGACTCGTGGCCGTCCTCATGGGAACATTCATATCGACCTTGAACAGCCGGTTGTCGACCTTCGGTCTCGCTGATATACGCGGGGCCGTTGGTGCGGGATTCGACGAAGGGGCTTGGATCAGCACCTCGCAAACAGTAGGTCAGATGTTCATCACCCTTGCCGCCATTTGGATGGGCGCCGCCTACGGCCCTAGGCGCGTGTTGATCGGCGCTTCCATCTCATTCGCCGTCATTTCGTTGCTGACGCCGTTCTCGGCGAACCTGCCTATGCTGCTGACGATGCAATTTCTCGGCGGACTGGCATCGGGATTCTTCATTCCGCTGACTTTGAGCTTCATCTTGCTTCGCATGCCCCCGAAATATTGGGCGTTCGGCATCGCGCTCTATGCGCTCAACCTCGAGTTGTCGCTCAACATTTCGGCCTCGCTCGAAGGATGGTATGTCGAACATCACTCGTGGCGATGGATCTTTTGGCAAAACGTCCCGCTCGCGCTGATCATGTCGTTATGCCTGCACCAAGGTGTTGCCAGTAAGCCCATCATCACCCGGCCGCCGAGGGACATGTTCGCGCTCCTGGCAGGAGGCTCCGGATTAGCGCTGATTTATGCAGCGCTTGATCAAGGCAATCGCCTCGACTGGCTCAACTCGGGATTGATCTGGGGATTGCTGTGTGCCGGAATTTTGCTCAATGCGGCGTTTCTGGTTCACGAGTCGTACACCGCTCGTCCGCTTTTAAATCTTAAGGTCGTTTTCAGCGCGCCCATCGTGACTCAATTCCTCCTGATCGCGTTCCTGCGCCTCACGATTCTCGCCACATCTTACCTGATCCCTTTGTTCTTGGTTTCTGTTCGCGGTTATCGCGCCTTGGAAGTCGGCGATACGCTCCTCTGGATTGCCGTACCTCAACTTGTTTTCTGCCCGCTCGCCGCGTTGATGTTACGCCGGTCGGATTCAAGGCTCGTGGCCGCGATCGGATTCATTTTCATCAGCGTCGCCTGTCTCATGGTCGCATATAATCTGACCTCCAACTGGGGCTCCTACCAGTTTCTTCCCTCCCAGCTTCTTCAGTCTCTCGGGCAAAGCTTTGCGCTGTCCGGTGTCGTATTTTTTGGAATTCTTCACCTAAAGCCCCAAAATGCGCTGACGTTCGGCGCCATACTTCAAACAGCGCGTCTCATGGGCGGAGAAATCGGCTCAGCCTTCGTGAGTACCCTAGCGCGAGTGCGCGAGCAGGTTGCGTCGAATCTGATCGGACAGCACGTCCAGATCGGGGATCATCAAGTCCTTGAGCGACTGAGAGCCTATGGCGATGTGACGACGCGAGTCATAGACCCGGTTGGCGCGGTCAGCCGCGGCGAGCAAGTCTTGGGACATGCCATCCGAACCGCAGCCACCACGCAGGCTGTGATGGACGGCTTCGTCGCGGTCGGGCTC
>JAQGOD010000177.1 GCA_028293775.1 Gammaproteobacteria bacterium | reverse complement strand
GCGTCGAGAGAACAACAATGGACACAATGCGTTGATATTTCGCTGCAGCGGCAAGAGCGGATTCTCGCCCGAAGTTTCCGGCCACCCGCAACGTGTCGAGGCTCGAAAACTCGAGCGCGAGGTCGAGGTTCGCTTCACAGACATCGAATGTACCGTGCGAACGCCCGAGGGCTCGGTACGCGCACATCCGGGGGATGCCATCGTCACTGGGAATGGCAATCACCAGTGGCGAGTATCCCAGGCAAAATTCGCGCACAAGTACCGGCCGGTGCCTCCCACGACTGCGGGCAAATCGGGACACTACATGAGCTTGCCCAATCACATTCTCGCACTCCAGGTTCCAGAGCCCTTCGATGTCCAGCTCGCCGATGGCGTCTCGAAGCTTAGCGGCCATGCCGGGGATTGGCTGGTGGACTACGGCGACGGCAGCCTCGGCATCGTCGCCCGCGACATCTTTGCCACCACCTATGAAATATTGGACTGACGGCGCTTGAAGCTGCACCAGGTCATTCAACGTGTGCTGCTGATTGGGGTTCGAATGAACCTTCCCCCGCCGCCGCAGCCTTTCAACCCACCCCGGCGGCTATTGACCCTGATCGAGACGCTGGCACCCTTCCACCTCAAGTTCGACGCGCGTGCCCTGCACTTCGGACATCGCTACCGCAGCGGCTTCTGGGCGATTTATCTCTTGAGCGCGCTCGCTGTGCTATGCGCCATGCTGCCGCTGGCGCTCGGGTGGGACGATCGGCTGCATCGGCAGCATCCTATTGCCGGCCTATGGGCGTTCACTGAAGTGCTGATCATCGGTACGGTGAGCACAATCTATTGGCTGGGTCATCGGCGCGATTGGCAGGGTCAGTGGCTGCGTGCCCGCACGACCGCCGAGCTGATTTGGTATCTGCCGCTGGTCGCCCCGCTGCTCGACTTCACCGTGCCGGCAACGTCCGCAAACTGGTACATGCGCGTGTTCGATCCTGGCAATCACCTGCGCAGCGGCGATGACTTTGAAGCCATTTGCAATCAGACCGAGCCGCTCGCGCGCGCGCTGCTGGATGGAGCGTGGTCCGACCCGGCGTTCATCACCGAGTACGCGCTTTGGACCGTGGGTGTCCTCGAGGCTCAGACACACTATCATCAGCGAGTGGCGCTCAGGCAGCACGCCTTATTGCACCGAGTGCATTCGGTGAACATCTGGTTATTTGGGCTCACCGCTTTTTGCGCCCTGCTGCATCTTGCCCTGCATACGCTTTGGCTGTCGCTGATCACCACATTTTTTCCTGCGCTGGGGGCCTCCTTACACGGAGCTCTCGCGCAATCCGAGGCTTATCGGCTGGGTTCCACTTCCGAACGGCTCGAGGCGGAACTTCAGCGCGCCATCAGCGTCATTCGCTCGGCTCTCAACCAGCAAGCGACGGCGCCGGATCCAGGCCCCATCAAGGACTCGGTCCAGGCCGCCATCGAATTGATTCTCGAAGAGCATCAGGATTGGCACATGCTGGTGAGGCCGCATCATCTTCCCTTGGCGTGAAAAAGTCATATCGAGTTCATCGCTGATCGACAGGGCAAGCGAGCCGTATCGCTGTGCGGGGTTTTTCGCCTATAACTTTGCTCGAGGCAAGCTGGGCGGCGATCCGGTGTTCAATGCCATGCTCGAGCAAGGCTTACTGCTGGGACGCGGCCGGATTCTGGACTTAGGGTGTGGCCGAGGGCTGCTGGAATCTTGGCTTCGGGCCGCCCTGCTTTGCTACGAAAACGGCATTTGGCCGGACGGCTGGCCCCCGGCACCGCGGCCGCGTTGCACACGAGGAATTGAGCTGATGATTCGCGATGTGGAACGGGCGCATGCTGCGCTCGGGCCTGCATGCGAAATAACCCAAGGCGATATTCGCAATGCCGAATTCGGCGCGACCGATGCGGTCATAATCCTCGATGTCCTGCACTACATCACGGAGGAGGAGCAGCTTCACGTAATCAGGCGGGCGCGCGCTGCTTTGCCGGCGCGGGGGTTGTTGCTGATGCGCATCGGCGATGCAGATGCCGGACTGCGCTTTCGCTACAGCCAGTGGGTCGACAAGCTGGTGATGCTTTGCCGCGGACACGCACGCCTGATAACGCACTGTCGAAGCGCCACGCAATGGGGCGAGCTGTTGCGCGAATGCGGCTTCGAGGTTCAGGCCGCTCCCATGAGCGAGGGCACCCGGTTCGCGAATGTGCTCTTGATTGGCCTCGCCATCTGATTAGACTACGCGGCTCCCGCACCTTAAATGAGCCCACCTTAATGAACCTTGAGTTGAAGTTTTTCGCGAGCATGATCGTCGCATGCCTGATCGCTCCCATCGCACTGTCAGCCCAATCGGAGCTACAGCGCAAGCCAATCACCCACGAAGCGCTTTGGATGATGAAACGTGTCGGTGGTCCGGTGGTGAGCCCGGACGGCAAGTGGGTGGTGTACTCACTGCTTGAGCCCTCGTATGAGTCTGACAAGAGTGTGAGTGATTTATGGCTGGTGTCCGCCGATGGGCTGAAAGCCCCGCGCCGAATTACCAATACCAAAGCCCCCGAAGGCGACGTGGCGTGGTCGCCCGACAGCAGCAGCATCGCATTCGCCACCAAGCGCGAAACGGACGAAGTCGATCAAATCTATATTCTCAATCTGGCGGAAGGTGGCGAAGCACGGCGGCTCACCAGTGTTTCCACCGGGGCTTCGAGTCCGAAATGGCGCCCCGACGGCAAAGCCATACTATTCGAGTCATTCGTTTATCCCGATGCTTTGGACGATGAGGCGAATAAAAAGATAGCGGCGGATCGCAAGGCCCGTAAGTACAACGTGCGATCCTACGAACATTTTCCAATCCGTTTTTGGAATCAATGGTTGGATGATCGCCAACCCACCCTGATGGTGCAGGCGCTCGATTCCGGTTCCACCGCGAAGGACATTCTTTCCGCCACCGTCCTCGCCCGCACTTCCGGATTTTCCGGGAGGGAAACCGAGAGCAGCGTCACGCTCGCCCCTTTGTGGAGTCCGGATGGGCGTGAAGTGATTTTTACCGCAACGACGATGCGATGGCACGCCGCGTACGAGCCCGTGGGCTATCGGCTTTATCGCATGGATGCGCAGGGCGGCGAACCGAGCGTCATCAGTCCTGCGATAGGCGAGTATCAAGAAGCAAAATTCAGTTCGGAGGGTAAGTATCTTTACTTCAAGTACGAACCCCATGATTCGGAGATCTATCATCTCGCTGCGCTCAGCCGGATTGCATGGCCCGCGGGCGGCGACTCCATGCTGGTGACACGCGACTTCGACCGAGAAACAGCGCGTTATGCATTGACCCCCGACGGGAAATTCGCTTACTTGCTGGTCCCGGAAGCCGGCAAGGAAAACCTCTATCGAGTTGCCGCCGAGGGCGGCAAGCCGGTCCTGATCATTGAGCCTGCGAGCGGAGGCTACACGTCGCTGGAAATCCCCGAGAAGGCAGCGAAACTTGCCTTGATCGCAGGCTTCGGGAGTTCGGTGCTTCCAACGGAGATAGTGCGCGTTGATGCCGCACGGCGCACGCATGCCAATCTCACCCATGTAAACACGGCGGCAGCCGCTGCCATCGATTGGCAGCCGCCGCAGCACTTCTACTTTACCAGCGCCAAAGGCCGCAACATTCACAACATGATTGTGCTGCCGCCGGCGTTCGACCCGACCAAGAAATATCCAATGCTGGTACTGATCCATGGCGGTGCGGCGAGCAACAACCCCGATCAGATCGGACTGCGCTGGAACTATCATCTGCTGGCCGCGCCGGGCTACGTGATATTGATGACGGACTACACCGGGTCGACCAGCTTCGGTGAGAAATTTGCCCAAGCCATCAAGCTTGATCCGTTGAAAACGCCTGGGGACGAAATCAATCAGGCCGTGGACGAGGCCATGAAGCGCTACTCGTTTGTCGATGGATCGCGGTTGTGCGCGGCGGGAGCGAGCTACGGAGGGCACCTGGCCAACTGGATCGAGGCGACCACCA
>JAQGOD010000175.1 GCA_028293775.1 Gammaproteobacteria bacterium | reverse complement strand
TCGAGCTCGTAGGTGTTGCCGACCACGCTCCAGGTGTCCGTGAAGTATCGATACAGCCCCGTCACGGCCGCACGCCAGGGCAAATAGTATTTCGCCTGCAACTGCACAGCGGTGCTTGTATGTGTTTGCGGATACACTTGGCTCGCCAAGCTGTAGCCCTTGGCAATATTGGCAGGATCGAGATAGCGGATCGACCGATAAGGATTGGCGAGATAGCCTGCATCGGTTATAACCTGCAGATTCACGTCCGCGATGAAATTCTTCGTGATGATCTGCGACAGGCCGCCGCTGTAAGCTTTGGTCAGCGCATGCCCCAGCCACGCCACGTCCGGTTTATCAGCGGTGCCGTTGTTTTCTCCGACCTTGTTGTGCGAGTTCGAAAACCCGAGCGATATGGTGGTTAAATCGCCGAACATGGTCTGGCTGAGCGCGAAACTCGCGGTGTCCGAGACGTAGTCGCGCTCCACGCTTGTCATATACGAAGCGGTGTACGTGGTCTTGTCGTGCAGGTATTGCAGCGTGCCGCTTTTCTGCTTGCGTTCATCTTTGATGACGCTCGCTTGGCTCAACACATCGACGGAAGCGCCACTCACCTTATCAATGAAATAATTTGCCTCGACCGCGAAATTTTCCGTAATTTTCGCGCGCGCGGTCGCGGAATAGCCGGTGATGTCCATGCCGCCGCCGCTGTATTTGCTGTAAAAAACATCAGCACGATTGTCGGGCAGCACATCCGCGCTGGTGCTGCGGATGAGCAGCAACGCAGCCATCATTGCCGCGCGAGCCAGGGATTCCTTAAGCGTCATGCTGACCGTCAATTGCAGCCGCAGCCGCCGCCGGCGCCGCCGGTAGCGCCGCGCGATCCTTCCCTGGACTCGCGAATGTGATCCAAGTAAGCGCTGGAAATGGCGTCGCGATCCCAAGCCATGATGGGGTCGGCCAAACGATCACGCTCGTAGGGCTTCACCCAGGGCTGCATGCTGCAGCCGCTCGACACCAGCACAGTTCCCGCGAGCGTTGATACCAGAATGAGGCGCAGGCGCATGGATCATTCCCGGATGAGTTGGCGAATGCGATCTTGATAATCGTTTTCATCGCCCGGCTTGTAGCCGCGGTGAATGTAGCGAATTTGGCCCTTGCGATCGATGATGACCGAACTCGGCATCTCGTCGACGTGATAGGCCTTGCTTACCTGGTTGGCCGGATCCAAGAGCACGGGAAAGCTGACCGGCTTGCGCGTCAGCAGCTCCTTGACGGCGGGCGCCTCCTTGTCGACATTGACGCCGATGAGGGTGAATCCCGCCGGCTTGTACTTCTTGTACATTTGGTCGAGCAGCGGCATCTCTTGCTGACAGGGTCCGCACCAAGTAGCCCAGAAATTGACCATGACCACCTGGCCTTTGTAGGTGCTCAAGCCGCTTGCCTGTCCGCCGAGGCTCGTCAGGGTGAAAGCGGGCGCAGGGCCCGAGGCATCGCCGCCCGCCGCGAGCGCCGTCGAGGCAACGACGATCGCCGCCATCGCGCAACGTTTCAATATTGTCGAGGTGCTAAGCATTGATCTTTACTCCTGATCAGTAGAAAACGGTTAAACCGATGGTGGCTTCGAGGTTGTCAACATTCTTAGTGCGACCCGTCAGGCTGGTTTCGAAGATGTGGTCGCGCACATCCACATGAATCGCAAGCCAGTCGGTTATCAGCAGCCGCTCACCCACTCCAAAGTTCAGCGCGAATTGATCTTTATCGGCAAATTTCACATCGCCCATACCTACCGTCACGTAGAGGGCGGAGTTGAAGGCGCGGCCTCGTCCGAGAAATATCTCGCCGGGGAGTACGTTGTAGCCTACGTCCAGGTCGTAATACGTGAAGCGCCTCCCAGAGTCGCTTACCACCGTAATATTCGGGAATACATCCTCGAGACTGGTGGTGCCGGCCTTTGATCTGGCCAGAAAACCTTCCAAGAAAATGTCTTCGGACACGTGATATGCGGCACGCACGCCGTATAGCGGATTGGTGCCGAAATCCTGGATACTGAGCACGCCGTAGTAGCCTCCGAGCTCGAAATCCTTGGCCTTGATATGCGGCGTTTTCACGGCGCGCCGGGTGACTTGCGGCTCGATAATGGAGGGCTCTCCCTGCGGCTCTTCGGCAACGATCTCGGTCGGTGCCTTGTGGCCGCGGTGGAACCAGCTACAGCCGCAGAGCAGCGCCGCGGCTAGAAGAATACAGCTAAGCCGAATTTCCATTCTTCTAAATCCTTGTACACATTCTGGTTGTTGAAGACGACATAGTGGCGCCAATCGGCGCGCCACAGGAATCGTCTGGTGATGAACCCTCGTGCCCCCACCGAAACGTAGGCCATTTCGTTGCTCTTTTGCAGCGGCGCAGGGGGAACTTTGTCTTGTATATATTGATAGGCGGTGCCGATCCCGGCCGTCGGCGAAAACCACTTCCATTCGGGAATAAAGGTGTGACGCAATCCGATAGTCGTAATGTAACGGTCATCGAGCGTGCCGAAGGCCTGTTGCACGACGAATTCCACATCGAGGCTGGTCGTCAGCCCGAAATCGGCATAGGCCGTAACCAAATTTTCACGGTTGTACACGCCGTAGCCGGCACCGAGCTCCCAGCGATGCGTGGCGAATTCCGGATAGGGGGGAATCGGCGCCGGGTCGCCTGATTCCAATATGGTCCGAGCCAAATCCGCGCGCCGCACCCAGCCTTCGTTGCCGCGCGAGGCGCGAACCTTGTACCAGTCGGTTCGGCTGTAGAGCACGGTGAGCAACTCGTCGCGCTCAATGACGTAGACCACGGGAAAACCGCGCCCAGGCCCCGAGCGCATTTCCAGGTAGGGATCGGCGACGACCAGTACTAAGTTCTTCGCCGCCGCATTTGCTAGACCTACATTTAACGCCTGCACCAACAGCACCAGCGCGAGCAGACGGCGCATCAGGTCAGTTCGCGGGCGCAACAAACGGATCGTTGTAGAACTGGGCTCCAATATCCAACCATTCGGCAATCAATCGCAGCTCCGCAGGTGACAGGTAACCAGTGTGATCGAGTACAGGGTCATGAAAACTACCGTCGAACATCCTAAAGAAAGCGGTCGAACCCGCCGCACTGCCGGCCGCCATCGGCGGTGCCAGAGAGACAGGCACCATGATAGTGGTCGGCAGACCCGTTACCGGGTCGGGAGGGCCCGGCGCCGGCACCAGCAGATCTTGCAGCACCCCCATATTAAGCGTCTGCGCATTATGTGCAAACAGCAGTTCCTCATAAGATGTGTCGACGCTGACGTCGACGCTCGATGGAGAGCCGTTCAGATCCAGCTGGCCTTGCGGCACTTGGACCGTCGCCATCGCATTTACTGGGTTGTGACAAACCGAGCAGGTGGTCGAGGTCATGGCGACGCCATTGACCGTATTGGTGCGGCTCGCCAGGCTCCATACCGATTGCATAAAGAGCTTTTTCACCGGATCCATGTCGTAGTGGATGGTGATCCGGCATTGCGCGCTCCACGGCACACAATTCGCGTTGATCGGAGGCGACTCGTTGAGGCCGCTGGTTCCGCCATAGGTGTACGAGATTGCCTTGTCCGGCTGCGGGGGTGTGGTGCCGACGGTCCAGATGCCATCGTAGATCACGTCCGAACTCAAAATCTGCGAGCAAGGAGTGGCGGCGCCGCTTGGCGTCTTGCCGTTTGAGGTGCAGGTGCTTAAGGCTAGGGTTTGCGCCATGGTAGCGCCGGCATTGGTCAGGGCAATGGCCGGATTGGTGTTAGGGAAGGGCGAGCCCGTTGTCGGTGCGCCCGGATTGACGGCCGCCGTCAAGCCGGCACGGCCGTGCGAGGTGTTGTTCACGGTGCTATGGCAGCCGTTACAGGTTTTCGTTTCTCCCGGCAGCAGCTGCAGCCAGCTGGTGTGCTGCGGTGAAATCCGCTTGGCATTCGCATCGACAATGTCGATGGTGAAAGGAACATTCGCGGGAACTTGGATCTGCACCGATCCGTCGGGCTGGATGGGAGCGTAGCCGAGAATTTCGCGCATACCCATGCCGGCGGGTCCGAATGCCGAGTTGTTGATCTTGCGTACTTTGTTACTCGGGATTTCGACCGCCTTTTGAATTCTGATGAAGCGGTAAGGACGCGTATAAAAACCGGGCTGGGCGGGATCCGCCACCCCGGCGATGTTCGGCGTCGCCGTATCGACGCCGTCGACGTCGTACACGCTGCTGATGTCCAACAATCCGACGCCTGCGCTGGCCATGGTGGCCCCCTGCCCAGGTGTGGGAGCCGCATCGACCAAGGTCACCGGCGCGGGCTTTCTCGGCTGCAGAATGATGGGCTCGACCACCATGGTGCCCAAGTCCGCGCTCAGCACCGGCCCCAACGTTCCCTTGTCGAGGTCGTATATCCATAGCGTGTATTGGGGAGGCGCCAAGGTCACGTTCGCCCCGGAGGTGTTGGAGGCCGTGCACAAGTTGGTCGTATTCGGCGTCACGGTGGTGTCGAGCACGAGACAAGGAGACCAGCTCACCAGCATGCGATTGGTGCCGTCATACAGCGGGAACACAGAGGCAAATCGGCCGCCCAATGAGGGCATATTCGCATCCGTCGTGACGCCCATGGTCGTTGCGCTGGTCTGCGCGGTGCCGGCGGCGCCGCCGGGCCTGGCCGCTTGATGGATTTCGACAAAATTCTGAGCGTCGATCTTGACGATGTCCCCGCCGAGTTGGGTGCCCAGGAAGGGGCGCACGATCGCGATTAGCGTGCCATCGGCAAGCTCGCGCGCGTTCAGGAATTGAACGACATTGTTGTTGGTGCCCGCGATATTGGCGCCCGTGGCGTGGCTATTCGCGCCGTAGTAGAGCTCCGAGCCCGAGCCGTTCGGGTTGGCGCGATATAGGCTGATTTGGCCGCCATTGGCGGAATCCCACCGCGAGAAAATGACTTGCCCGTTGCCGAGAACTGAGGGCGCAAAGTCGTGGTTGGTGTTGAAGGTGATCTGATG
>JAQGOD010000149.1 GCA_028293775.1 Gammaproteobacteria bacterium | reverse complement strand
ACAACGGACTGCTGGGCTTCGTCGACATCGAGATGAAGGCCGGCGGATTTCTGCCGACGGGCACGCGGCTCGACAATCCGGATTTTGCAAGCATGGCCGAATCCATGGGCATTTATGGCGTGCGCGTGAAGGATCCGGGCCAACTGAAATCAGCAATCTCAGCAGCCTTCGTGCATAAAGGTCCTGCCGTCATCGACGTGCTGACGGATCGGCAGGAACTCGTCATGCCGCCCGAGATCAAGCTCGAGCAAGCGAAGGGCTTCAGTTTGTGGATGCTCAAGGCGGTACTCAATGGCCAAGCGAACGAGATCGTGAGTGTGGCGAAGACGGCCCTCATCCGCTGATCTGAAATGAACGCAACCACTAATCTGCCGCGAACTCAGACCGACACGGCGGCGCGCGCTTTCATCGTCGCCTGGGTGTTCTCACTGGCATTCTATTTTCTCGAATACGCCGTGCGTTCCTCCCCGGCGGTGATGATTCCGCAATTGGCCAAGAACTTCGGTGTCTCGACGCTCGGTGTCAGCGACATCCTCGGGACGTACTACTACACCTACTCGACCGCGAGTCTCGTCGCAGGGGTCTTGCTCGACCGATTGGGGGCGAAGTACGTGGTCTCCATAGGGATGGCAATCTTAGGGATTGGGTGCCTCTTATTTATGGTCCCACAAGAAGGGGCTGGATACCTCGGGCGGCTGTTGCAAGGTGCGGGCTCCGCGTTTGCGTTCACCGGGGCGGTGTACCTGGCCTCCCACGGCTTGCCGGCGCGGCGTCTGGCAACGGCCATCGGCGTCACGCAGTGCGTGGGCATGCTCGGCGGCACCGCCGGTCAGCTCGTCGTAGGCCGCTGGATCGCCGGCGGGCTGTCACTCCCACAATACTGGGGCCGCGCGGGGGTCGTCGTGCTCTTGGTCGCGGTGGGTTTGTGGTGGATCACGCCAAAGGAAACACCCAACATACCGCATGGAAAAGCGAGCGGTGGAATCCTGGCCACGTACAAAATCGTCTTCTCGAATCCGCAGTCCTACCTTTGCGGACTTGCCGCCGGGTTGCTATTTGTCCCGACCACAGTAGGGGACATGGTCTGGGGAGTTCGTTTTTTCGAGACCGATAAATCGTTTTCCTTTTCCGATGCGGTCTTCGCCATTTCGATGGTGCCGCTCGGATGGGTGTTCGGCTGCCCGCTTCTCGGCTGGCTGGCAGACCGGTTCGGTCGCCGCAAGCCCGTCTATTTGGGCGGCGCAGCGATCATGCTGGTTGGCTTCGTGCAACTGATTTACGCTCCGACTCTCCTTCCCAGTTGGCTCACGCTGTTCATCCTCGGCGTGGCTTCCGGCGCCGCCATGATCCCGTACACCATCATCAAAGAGGTGAATCCCGACGAGGTCAAGGGCAGTGCAACCGGTGCGATCAATTTCTTGACGTTTGCCGTCACCGCGGCAATCGGGCCAGTTTTTGCCGGGCGCTTCGGCAAAACACTGGGTGCACAAAGCATCGACGCGAGCTCGCATTTCAGGCACGCCGGTCTTTTCTGGATTGGCATTCTGATTGCGGCACTGGTGGTGGGATCGATGCTCCGGGAGACGGGCCGAGCTCATCAGAACCAAGCTACGTAGCCGCGAGCGCTCCTGCACGTTGACCCTTGGCGAGGATTGAGCTCGCGGCATTCTGTTCCGAGTCAATCATGGTGCTGCCGCGCTTTTTCGTGAGCCTTCCATGTCGGACCCCCGTGGGACGCACTAAGCGCTAAAGTGCGGTGTTCCCTATTCGCGAAGCCGCGAACCTTAGATCAGCAGCATCCCGCCAGGCGGTATTGGCCCAAACTCGACACGGTCGAGCGGCGGCGCGTTATGACTCGCGATCAATTAGGCTCAAAATGTCGGTTCGGGTAGTCTGAGGATGCGCGCCAAGGTGAATTCGACAAAAGATGCGGCTGGGCCAATGGCGCAGGAGAAAACCCCTGCAACAGTTGGATCGCATACGCGTGCCTGGGTCGCCGCGATTGGGTTTGCCGTAGCAATGATCGATGGGTACGACACGTTGGTGTTGTCATTTATTGCACCGCTCATCGCCAAGGATTGGAGCCTACCGCCGTCAACCATCGGGGCCATTTTTGCTGCCTCTTACGCGGGGGCGGCCATTGGCGCCACGGCCATCGGCATCTTCTCGGACAAGTTTGGGCGTAAGTTGTTGCTGCTGATTTCACTGCTGATTGCCGGATCGCTGACGGTGCTATGCGCGTGGGCTCAAGACCCCGTTCAACTGATGATTCTGCGCGCATGCGCCGGCATTGGCCTCGGCGGTGCGATCCCAACGATTGCGGCCCTGACGGCCCAGCATGCGCAGAACGAGGCCCGAAATGCAGCCGTTACGCGAATGTTCTTGGGTTATCCCATCGGCGCAATCGTGGGCGGCGCCGTGACGGCCTGGTTGATGATTCGAGTTGGGTGGAGATGGGTATTCCTTGGGGGTGGATCGTGCTCACTCTTTCTCCTTGTACCAGTCGCGCTCGGTATCCCTGAAGGGCGCTGGTCTGCGATCATTACGCGCCCCGGCGCGAAGTTCCATCCTCTTACAAACCTCATCTCCGATGGGCGGGGCTTGATGACGGTATTGTTTTGCGGCGCCGTCTTTCTCATGTTGCTGACAAGTTATTTCTTGGTCAGCTGGACACCGGCGCTGCTCACGCTTCAGGGAATGAATCCGCAACGGGCGGCAGTGGCCGGAGTGCTGTTGAATGTCGGAGGTGTAGTGGGCGCTCTCATTCTGTCGATTATCATCGGTCGAAAAAGCCCCGTTCTGGCCGTCGCCGTGGCATTGTCGGCTGGGGCAATTCTTGTCGCGCTCTTTGGGCAAGTGGGCGCGTTCATCGGTAACGCTGCGATGGTATTCGTATTCGCCATCGGTGCCTTGCTGATCGGCGCGCAGACCATCGTTCCAGCGCTTGCAGTCCATTTGTATCCTGCATCGGTATATGCCACGGGCGTTGGCGTTCCCATGGCCATCGGACGCATCGGCTCGATCGCAGGCCCATTGATTGGCGGATATCTTGTGTCAATCCAGCTCGGATGGAACTGGCTATTCCTACTCGCGGCCGTGCCGCCGGCGGCGGCAGCGCTCGCCATGGGTATACTGCTTGCGCGGTGCACCCGATGAGTATCCCAGCAGCGCACGGCCCCGGGACTCTTCTTCTGGAGCACCAGCGGTTGGCTACCTCCGGTGCGCGAGCCGTACATGTTTTTACCCTCGATGGTGTCGTAAGGTTGGCCGTTCCACAACTCGCAACCGACAAACCGGACACGCCGGCGGCCATGAATGGTGGCGACAGCAACACGACCATGCAGTTTTATCGCTGGGTGGCGGACAGTTTCGTAGCCGAGGGAGAACTGCCCGTTCCCGGCGGTGAGGATGCAACATTTTTCAGAATCGGTAACGCCGAGTTTCTCGCGACCGCCAGTATTCGAACCGGCGCAGGACCTTACGAACTCAATTGCGAATCGACGATCTTTCGCCGCGCCGAGGGCAGGTGGGAGAGTTTTCAGCGCATCCCGACGTTTGCCGCGAAGCAATGGCATTTTTTTTCATTTCGTGGCCGCTACTTTCTCGCCCTCGCTCAGGGGGTCGTTCACGACGGGATCATCGCCAGGCATCCCGCTCGATCTTGCATCTATGAGTGGGACGGAGAGCGATTTGCCGAGTTCCAGACACTTGATGGTCCCTGGGGCTATAACTGGCAGTACTTCGAACAGGATGGACAGCACTTCCTTGCCTATGCCGACCACGTAGTTCCTTCCGTTCTGTTGCGCTGGAACGGCACAGCCTTTATACCA
>JAQGOD010000137.1 GCA_028293775.1 Gammaproteobacteria bacterium | reverse complement strand
GAGCCCGCATGGATCAGCTGGCGGCGTCATTCGATTTCAGCGTGTCGCAAACTACCGGTATTCCCTCGGCAACCGCGGGCAACCCGCGGCTCGATCCCTGGCGCGCGGACGCCTTTGATCTGTCGTACGAGAAGTATTTTGGAAACAAGGCCTATGTATCGGCGGCCTTTTTCTTCAAGAAGCTGAAAACGTATATATACGATCAGACCATCAACACCTACGATTTCTCGAAATATACCACCGGCCTTCCGGCGAATTATGCGCAAGTACCGATCACGAGCACCGGCTTTTTGACCGTTCCGCTGAACGGAGCCGGCGGCCGGCTCGACGGCGTCGAACTGACCGCCTCGTTGCCGCTCGACCTGATGACCGATGTGTTGAGCGGCTTCGGTGTGATCTTAAGCGCCTCGCAGACCAACAGTTCCATCACGGTGAAGGGTGCGGTCTCTGGAATTCCCTCATCGAGCATCGCGTTGCCGGGCCTGTCGAAGACCGTATGGAGCGCGGCGGGATATTACGAAAAATATGGCTTCTCTGCGCGCATCGCCACCCGCTATCGCTCCAACTATATAGGCGAGATCGACGACTTCTCGGGCACGCGCGCGTTGGAGTACGTAAGGCACGAACAAATCACCGACTTTCAAACCGGTTATGAATTCCAGCAGGGCCCAGTCAAAGGTTTGTCGATCCTGTTCCAGGTCAACAACCTGACCAACACGCCGTTCATCGATTATTCAGGTAACCCGTCGCGGGTCCGGGACTATGAAACCTTCGGGCGCGACTTCTTCTTCGGGTTCAACTACAGACGTTGACCGTCGGCGGACGCGTTTCATGTTGCGGATGCTAGCGGGGATTTGTGCGCTCGGGTTTTGCCTGAGCGCGTCGGGGGCGAGCGAGCCGGCGAAAGCGAGCGCCGATTATCGGCAACGGCGCGCCCAGGACGAAATTGTTTATTTCCTCCTGCCCGATCGATTCGAAAATGGCGATCCGCAGAATGACCGGGGCGGACTTCAGGGTGGACGGCTCATCACGGGATTCGATCCGACCTCCAAAGCCTTCTATCACGGCGGAGATCTCAAAGGCCTGACCTCTCGGCTGGACTATATTCAGGGACTGGGTGCCACCGCGGTCTGGCTGGGCCCCATATATAAGAACAAGGCGGTGCAGGGAGCGCCGGGGCATGAGTCCGCCGGCTATCACGGCTATTGGATCACGGATTTCACGCACGTCGATCCGCACTTCGGCAACGATGCGGACATGCACGCGCTGGCGCGGGCCGTGCACGCTCGCGGCATGAAGCTGTACCTCGACATCGTGACCAATCACACGGCCGACGTGATTGCTTACCGCGAATGTCCGAAAAGCGCGTGTCCGTATCGATCGCGCGCGGATTACCCGTATACCCGACGCGGCGGGGTGCGCGGTGAGCCTATTAATCCGGGATTTTTGGGCGACGCCGCCCCGAATCAGACCGAGGAGAACTTCGCCAAGCTCGTACGGCCGGACTATGCCTACACGCCTTTCCTGCCGCCGGGAGAGGAGCACATCAAGGTTCCCGATTGGCTCAACAACCCCATTTACTATCACAATCGCGGCAACTCGACCTTTCACGGCGAGAGTTCCACGATGGGCGACTTCGGCGGCCTCGATGATCTGTTCACCGAAAATCCCCGCGTGCTGCAAGGATTCGTGGATATCTTCGGTGCGTGGATCGATAAGTACGACATCGATGGGTTTCGCATCGACACCGCCCAGCACGTCAATCCGGAGTTCTGGCAGCGCTTCGTGCCGGAGATGCAGGCGCGCGCGGCAGCGAGAGGCATTCCTCATTTTCATATTTTCGGCGAGGTGTTTACTGAGGACTTCAATCCGGCGCAGCTCGCCAGGCACACCCGCATCGATGGGTTGCCGGCGACACTCGACTTCGGATTCGCCCTGGCGGTGCGCGAGACCGTGGCAGGGTCGATGGGTACCGAGCGCTTAGCTGAACTCTTCGCCGACGACGCCTTGTATGAGGGAGGAGCGGGCGCGGCGCAGCAGTTGCCCACCTTCATCAGCAATCACGACATGGGCCGTTTCGGCTATTTCGTGCGCAAGGCGTGGCCGTCGGCCACGGAAGACGAGGTGTTACGACGCGTCACCCTAGGCTATGCCATGCTCATGACGCTGCGCGGCGTTCCGGTCATTTACTACGGCGATGAGCAAGGTCTCGCGGGCAGCGGGGGCGATCAGGATGCGCGCCAGGACCTGTTTGCGAGTAGGACTGCAGCCTATAACGCCGAGCCTCTGGCCGGCACATCGGCCACGACAGCACAAAGCAATTTCGTCGCGGAACACCCGTTGTACAAGACCATTTCGGGTCTGGCGAAGATGCGCAGCGCGAACGCCGCATTGCGCGGGGGTGAACAGGTGGTGCGCGCTTCCGCAAGAACGCCGGGAATATTTGCGGTGTCCCGATTCGACACGAATCGCAACAGCGAAGTGCTGATGGTATTCAATACGTCGATTCAAGCCATCGATGCCCAAGTCGAGGTCGACCCGCACTCTGAGCGCTTCCAGGCTTTGCACGGAGTTTGCGCCTCGGGCTCTTCGGCGCCCGGCAGCTACCGCGTGCAAGTCGCCGCACTGGACTACATCGTCTGCACGTCGGCATCTGCCCCATGAAGCCTTCGGCAGACGCTAAACCGGACGCGCAACTGGAATTTCCTTGGTGGCGCGGCGCCGTGATTTATCAGGTCTACCCGCGCAGCTTTCGAGATTCCAATGGGGATGGCATCGGCGACTTGCCGGGCATCACCGCGAGTCTGGATTACGTGGCTTCGCTCGGAGTCGATGCAGTATGGTTGTCGCCTTTCTTCACTTCGCCGATGAAGGATTTCGGCTACGACGTTTCGGACTATTGCGATGTGGATCCCATCTTTGGCACGCTGCAAGACTTCGATCGGCTGTTGCAGAAAGCGCATGAGCTTGGGCTCAAGATCGTCATCGACCAAGTGTTCTCGCATACGTCGGATCAACATCCCTGGTTCCGCGAAAGCCTCCAAGACCGCAGCAACGCTCGCGCCGACTGGTATGTTTGGGCCGATCCCAAGGTTGACGGTTCGCCGCCGACGAATTGGCAGTCGGTCTTCGGTGGGCCGGCGTGGACCTGGAACGCGCGGCGCGGCCAATACTACTTGCATAATTTTCTAACCGAGCAGCCGGACCTCAACGTTCATAATCCTCAGGTACAAGAAGCGTTGCTCAAGTGCGCGCGTTTTTGGTTCGACAGAGGCGTTGATGGCTTCCGGCTCGACGCCGTCAATTTCACGCTTCACGACCCGTTGCTGCGCGATAATCCGCCGGCGCCGCCGAGCGGCCAACCGCGCACGCGGCCGGTGGATTTTCAACAAGCGTTGTACAACAAATCACATCCGGATCTGCCGCGCTTTATCGAGCGGATCAGACGCGTTGCCGATGAATAT
>JAQGOD010000134.1 GCA_028293775.1 Gammaproteobacteria bacterium | reverse complement strand
TAGACTTCAATTCAATGAGCGCGGCTTCGTTAGCCCGTTCGTTCTTCTCCCCGCTCGCTCCTATTGATGATCGAAGCTGCGTTCAACAAAGCGGTGGTCTCGGAGATCAATGTCTCGACATTCCATCAACGTATCGAACGCGTGCTCCGTCAGCCCCTGCGAATTGAGCGTCTGCGCCGTGGTCGCGAGCGCCGAGGCCTTGCTTAATCGGGAGGCAATCTCGCCCGTGAAGCGCTCGACCACCGTTGTTGAAAATTCGTCCGCCATGGCGCTCTCCGTTCAGGACGCCACCATGCATGCTCCGTTCGCGACGCTAGTCCAGTCGAATGTGCGGGAAAACGCAATCAAATCCTATTTTTAAGGAGCAACAGAAAACTCACTGTTGCTTCTGCCGAAATCCAGCAACTCGGAGGTGCTCACTTCGGTAACTTGGCGGGATCCTGAGGTCGGTACGCCGGTGGCTCCGTGATCCGCGAAGTAAAACCATCGTGCGTGGTAAAGCTGAAAATCTCACAAGAGGAGAGCTCAACTACATGCATCTTTCAAGAGTAGCACTGCATGCTAGGCCGTGTACTCATAAACTCGGCGGTGTGATGCGACGAAAGCAATGTCCGCTTTGCCCTATAGCGACCGGGTTCGTGCGGCAGCGCAATAGGTCCCGATGGACCACAAGCGACGGTCTGACGACACGCATGATCAGACGTCGTGTGCTATTCGTTGTGCGCCATTCGGCCGCGCTGCGAACCGCTGCGACGCAGAAAGGTGCGATTTGCTTCGGCGCGCACCAGCTTATGCATCTCTCTCGGCCCACACGCGCGCCCATTCGTGAAGCGGCGTCAGAGTGGCAGAGCGCGAGTGTCCGGGCTTTGTCAATCAGCCGCGCGTTTGCTCGTAGGCCTTCAGATGCGTGTAGGCCGTGCGGAGCTCGGGTACGGGAACTTTTGCGGCGTCAGCGCGCGCAATAAGGTCGCCAATCACATGATCGGCTTCGATCGGTTGGCCCGCCTTGATGTCGCGGAACATCGATGCGGTGAGCGGCGAGCCTTCCGTGGTCAACATCCCTGTTGCGCGTTCCAGCGCAGGCGTGCGGGGCGGATAGCCTTCCGCGGTCGCGACCGCCCTGCATTCGTCGAGAATGCCAAGCAGGAAGTCCTTGCCTCCGGGGGCCGCCAGGATCATGCCTATCGGGGCGCGCATCAGGCTCGTCGAGGCCGCGATCGACGCGAGGAACACCCATTTCTCCCACATGTCCTGCAGCACGGTCTCGCTCGCCGCGCCGCCGAAATTGCAGCTTCCGACGACGTCCGCGATGGCGCGAACCCGGTCTGACATTTTGCCGTTGCGCTCGCCGAAACCAAGCGACTGCACCGGGCCGAGCTGGACCACTTCGCGCTTCTCGTTCAATGTCACCGCAGTCAGGCAGAGACCTCCGAGCACGTGGCTTGGGCCGAAATTTTTGTCGAGAACGTCCAGATGACGCATACCGTTGAGCAGCGGGATGATCGCGGTCCCCCCGCCTACCGCCGGCGCGAACGCCTTGACCGCATTGTCGAGGTCGTAAGCCTTGCAGCTCAACAGCACCGCGTCAAACTTGTCCTTGATGGTGTCGGCCTGGATGACAGGCGGATTTTTCAGCGTTACGTCGCCGTTTGGGCTTTTGATCACGAGGCCTGCGGCGGCAAGCTCCGAGGCACGGCGCGGCCGCACCAGAAAGGTGATGTCGCGGCCAGCTTGCAGCATCCTGCCGCCGAAGTATCCCCCAATAGCCCCCGCGCCAACGATGAGAATGCGCATCTCTCAGTTCCTCTTGTTGTTGGTAGGTAACGATTTGGTTTTTGAGATGGGTGCTGCAACGCGTCAGCTAGGTCCGCGATCAGCTGACATCCCGTTACGACCAATCAGCACAACACCGGCCGCCGCGACTTGAATGGCCGCCGCAATGGCAAATGACGCAGTGTAGCTAGACGCGAAATCATGCACAGCGCCTAAGATTGCCGGCGCCAAGGCGAAGACCGCCTGATTGATGGCAATGACGAGTGCGACGACGGTGCCGACGTCGGCCGCTCGAAACTCCTGTTGGGCGATCAGTGTAGGCATCGATACCACATTGCCAACGCCAAGGCCGAAGAGCACACAACCCAGCAGGAGCATTGGTGTCGTACCCGCTACGCAAAGTATGCTGACGCCGATGGTCTGCATGAGGAAATTGGCGCAGGCCGCATATCGTCGGTCTTTGTTCCCGATCAGTCTCGCCAGCAGCATGCGTCCCGCGACGGCCGATAGCGTCGTAACGCTAACTGCAATGGCCGCTCCGCTGGCTTCCAAGATGGTCGACAAGCGCGGCAGCAGGTGGGACAGCACGCCGACTTGGGCGAATAGAGCCAACGCGAACGCCGCTGTGAGTGTCACGAATGCGCGTGAGTTCATAAGGACGCGACGTGATGATCGAACGGAGTTCCCCGCACCCGAGGTCGCGGCCGCACCACCCGGCATGCCGTCTGCGGCCAAGCCCGGCTGCTCTGGACCGTGACGCAGCCATCGATGGGCGAGCGGCGCCACGAGCAATACCATCGAGCTGCCAACGATGAGCGCGGTTTGCGGGAAGCCAAGTTGCGAGATCATGGCGACAAGCAGTGGTGCGAATATCACGCCGCCGAAACTAGAGCCATTGAAGGCGTGACCGATCGCCTTCGGCCGTTCCTTGTCGAACCACGGAACAATCATCGCGTTGATCGCCGCGCCACTGGTCAGCGCCCAACCGCTGCCGGAGAACATCGCAGCCGCGAACAGATGCAAAGGTGATGCAGAGATCGACCAGCTCACGATTCCGAATGCCGTCAGCGCGGCGCCCAGGATCGTCGACTGTGCCAGACCCAGCTTGCGGTGCACTTCCGGTAGGTAGACCACGATTGCGGCGCCGATCAGGAAGTGCGCAGTGATCGCTGCCGAGATCGTCGCGATAGGCCAGCCTTTCGTTGCATGAAGCGTCTGAAGAAAAACGCCCATCCCGTGGAAACCGATGCCCCAGGCGAAAAAAGCAACGATAAAGGCGACCCAGACGACGGACCAACCCGGATAGCGCTGCGGTGCGGTCATGCCGGCACCATAATGGGCTTGCGCGACAGCGCTGGCGGAAACGGTGCGTCTAAAAGACGGTGCCGAGCAAGACTATGCCTCAGGGCCACATTGGCATGTGGCCCATTCAATGCATTACAAACTGGATTGTCGAGCACGTGGCGCATGCGTCCTCCTGCCTTGCTGGACACGTGCATATCATCGAGTGTATTCTCGATGCTCGCCGGATTCGGACTCCGTCATCGGTCGAACATGAGTGCCGCTATGCTCGACATCAATCAGTGCGAACAAGCACGCGTCAGACGGGACCGCCGCTTCGATGGTATGTTTTTTTCTGGCGTGCGGACGACGCGCATCTATTGCCGCCCAGTTTGTCCGGTGAAACCCGCTAAGGCAGCTAACGTGACGTTCTATCCGTCGGCAGCGGCCGCCGAGCTTGCGGGTTTCCGACCGTGCCTGAGGTGTAGGCCAGAGGCCGCGCCATTCTCGCCGGCATGGATGGGGACACGGACAACCGTCGAGCGCGCACTCCGGCTCATCGCGGACGGCGCCCTTGATGACGGCAATGTCGAGGCATTGGCCGACCGCCTCGGGATCGGTTCAAGGCATCTGTCCAGGTTGTTCCAGAGACACCTGGGCGCCAGCCCGGTGCAAGTCGCTCAAACCACCCGCGTCCAGCGGGCCAAGCGGCTTCTCGACGAGACCGACCTTACGATGTCGGAGATTGCCGTGCATGCTGGTTTCGGCAGCTTGCGTCGATTCAACACCGTGTTTGCGGAAGTATATCGACGGCCGCCAACCGAGATCAGGCGCGCTCGCAACCGATGTAGTACCTAATGTCGGCTCGCGGTGAATGCCGCCATCTTAATCGAAACAGCTACAGAAAATCCCCTTAGTCACGTAATCAGATTCCTCCGAGCAGAGCCAATTTTTGCGATGCACAACGTGCTTGTGAGCGCTCCGCGCGCTTTGCCATGCAGGTGTTGCCCCCGGCACTGAGTCCGGTTCGGGTCATTTTCGACGGTTTTGCAGAGATTGCGGGCTGGTTGATGTCCGCCGTAAGCACCGTATCAGGCTCGGGCCAGGAGCGTTGCGTTTGGCCGGACTGCCGTGATTCAAACTCCCGAACTGGGGGTTCAAATCATGCGCTACGAACTCGCCGACTATGAATGGATCGCCATCAAACCGATGCTGCCGAACAAGCCCCGTGGCGTTCCTCGGGTGAACGACAGACGGGTCCTGAATGGCATCTTCTGGGTCCTCCGATCAGGAGCACCCTGGCGTGATCTGCCGACGGCGTTTGGCCCGTACACCACTTGCTACGACCGCTTCGTCAGGTGGCGGCGGGCCGGTGTTTGGGGCCGCATCATAGAAGCGCTTGCCAATGCCCATGATGCCGCTGTCCAGATGATCGACACTTCCATTGTCCGCGTGCATCAGCATGGAGCCTGCATCACAAGGAACCAGCGCCAATCGATGGGAAAGTCACGCGGTGGCCTAACGAGCAAAATTCATGCGGTAGTCGATAGCAATGGTCTGCCCGTGCGGCTGGCGCTGAGCCCCGGTGAGGCCCATGACGTTCGACTTGCCGGGAAACTGATGTCTCGTCTGAAATCCTTGTCAATGCTGCTTGCCTACCGTTGCTATGACGCGGACTGGATCAGTGAGCTTGCCACGAAGAAGGGCGCGTGGGCCAACATCCCGCCGAAAAGCAACCGCAGCGATCCGATCTGCTTCAGCCCCTATCTCTACCGCGCTCGCAACCGGGTCGAGCGGTTCTTTAACAGGATCAAACAATGTCGTCGGGTGGCGACGCGCTATGACAGGCTTGCTGCCAACTACCTTGCCTTCGTTCAACTCGCGTCAATCAGGCTGTGGCTGCGCCTTAATGAGTCCGCGTCCTAATGCTCGACCATTGTCGCAAGGTCGACAGCCCCGGCCGAGACGCTGCGTGAGAGCCCGGGGGAATCGAGCGAACGCTCGGCTTTGCGCGAATCCCACAACGTTAAGCGGCGTCCGCTTT